>JANMSG010000616.1:0-4156 GCA_031389065.1 Acidobacteriota bacterium
CTTGGACAACCTACCCTACATCACCCGCGTACCTCCTATTAATCAAAGAACCCAGCAATCTAGTTTTAAGGAGAAAGTTTCTATGAAACGCATCTTATCTATCTGTCTTCTTATCTGTTTGGCATCAGCCGCAAACGCGCAGAATTGGCCTTCGTTTCGTGGCGCGAATGCTTCAGGCGTAGCCGAAGGCAAGCCCACGCCTACGACCTGGAATGTTGGAAAAGGCGAGAATATTTTATGGAAAACGCCGATTCCGGGACTCGCGCACGCCAGCCCTGTGGTTTGGGGCGATAAGCTTTTCATTACGACAGCCATCAGCAGCAACCCCAAACCATTCCTTCGCGTGGGAAATTACGGCGATGTGGATTCGGACAAAGACCTGACCAAACATAGCTGGCGGGTTTACTGTTTAGACAAACGTACAGGAAAAATTTTGTGGGACAAGGTGGCTACCGAAGGTGTGCCCAAAATCAAACGCCACATCAAAGCTACACACGCCAATTCCTCGCCCGCGACCGACGGCAAATATGTTGTCGCGTTTTTCGGTGCCGAAGGATTGTATTGCTACGATGTGAAAGGAAAGTTAGTTTGGAAGCAGGATTTGGGTTTGCTTGATTCGGGATGGTTTTACGACCCGGATTATCAATGGGGAATGGCGAGTTCGCCAATTATCTACAAAAATATGGTTATCGTGCAATGCGATGTGCAGAAAAATTCCTTCATCGCCGCTTACGACATAAAGACTGGCAAAGAGGTTTGGAAAACATCTCGTGAAGAGATTCCATCCTGGGGAACGCCGACGATTTACGAAGGCAAAACGCGCGTCGAATTAATTACCAATGCAACCCGTGCGGCTCGCAGTTACGACCCGATGACCGGCAAAGAATTGTGGCGAATGAGTGGCAATCCCGAGGTGACGGCGACAACGCCAATCGTGGCGCACGATTTGATTTACATCGTCAATCACTATCGCCCCAACCAACCGATCTATGCGATCAAACCGGGCGCGACCGGCGACATCAGTTTGAAAGACGGTAAGACCACAAACGACTTCATCGCCTGGAGTTATCAACGCGGCGGTTCGTATATGCCTACGCCTGTGGTTTACGGCGATTATCTTTACATCTGTCAGAATCAAGCCATCTTGCGTTGTTTGAACGCCAAGACCGGCGAAGTTGCTTATCAAAATCGTATCGGCGAAGGTGGCTCTTACAGTGCGTCGCCGGTTGCCGCAGACGGCAAGGTGTATCTGTCGAGCGAAGATGGCGCGATATCTGTAATCAAAGCGGGCAACAAATACGAGTTGCTTGCAAAAAACGATATGGGCGAAGTCTTAATGGCAACCCCGGCGATTTCCGACGGTATGATTTTCGTGCGCGGGCAGAACAACCTGTTTTGCATAGCCGATAAGTCAAACGGCACGAAAGCGGCGAAATAAGGGCGGTCAATTGGCAGAGTACCTGGTTATGCGTTATCGTATAGCGCAATGGAGGGAAGGTTATGGATGAAAATATTGAACGCCAAATGAATTTTATCATTGAACATCAGGCGAAATTCAGTTCGGATTTGGTAGAGCTTGGTTCTCAGATAGGCGAACTTAAAACTCAGATGGGCGAATTGGCAGAGCAAGTGTCACAACTCGCCAGCAATGTGAATAAAATTACAGATGTTACCTTCAGCTTGGTTCGTATCGTTGAGAAGCACGATAATCAAATTGAGAAGCACGACGCTCAAATTGAAGAATTGATCCAACAAGGCAAAGATACAGATGCGCGTTTGGGCGTGCTGATTGACATAACCAATCAGATAATTTCAGGCGGCGGTAAAGGCTTGCGACCTGAATAAATTTTCAGTGGAAGATGATTACCCAGCCAATTTTTCATCAGGAGAAGAGAACAAATGAAGCGAAGTTTTGCAGTGATTACCTATGCTCTGATTTTTATTTTTGTATGCAGCGCGTCTTTCGTGGGCGCGGCAGGAAAAGGCTCGAACTGGGCGCAATGGAGAGGACCGGAAGGACAAGGTATCTCTACAGAGACAGCCTTGCCTACGGATTGGAGCACGACGAAAAATATTCAATGGAAGACGGCGATTACCGGTCGTGGCCATTCTTCGCCTATCGTCTGGGGCAATAAAATTTTTTTGACTTCGGATGTTGAAGGGGAAGCAATAGCGGGCACGAAAGCGGCCATACACATGATGGGCAAAGAAGAATTCAAGCACCCTGAATGGGTCGGCTCGAATCTCAAACACACCATGAAGGTCATCTGCGTTGACGCCACTTCAGGCAAAGTATTGTGGGAGCAAGTCGCCTATGAAGGACCCGTTTTCGACCACCGTCATAGAAAAAACACTTATGCTTCACCGACTGCTGCGACAGACGGCAAATATGTTTATGCGTACTTCGGCTCCGAGGGTTTGTATGCTTACGATTTCAAAGGCAAATTGGCTTGGAAAAAATCTTTCGGTGGTATTAAAACTCTTGGCATGGGTGTAGGCACTTCGCCAATACTCTATGAAAATATGGTGATTTTGCAGTGTGATGAAAACTCCGGCGAAAACTCATTCATCACGGCGCTCGACACCAAAACGGGTAAAGAATTGTGGCGCACCGCGCGTCCCGTTGAAGTGAGTTGGACAACCCCTGCGCTTGTAAAAACGCCGCAACGCACAGAGATTATCACCAATGGCAACGAGTTCATCATCTCTTACGACCCGAAAACAGGCAAAGAGATTTGGCGATGCAAAGGCGTTGAGAGCAACGCCATACACGTTCCGCTGGTGGGCAACGGCATGGTTTATGTCACGGCAGGTTACCCTGCCAAACGCACGCTGGCAATCAAACTCGGCGGCAGCGGCGATTTGACTAATACCCCTTACATGGCTTGGAAGTACGAGAAGGGAACTGCTTATTGTGCGTCACCGATTCTCTACGGCGAGTATCTCTACTTGATTTCGGATAAAGGCATGTTGACTTGTCTGGATGCAAAGACCGGCGAGTTGAAATATGAAGGGGCTCGCGTTCCTGTTCCCGCTACTTTCATGGGCTCGCCCGTCGCCTTCGACGGCAAGATTCTGATCTCAAGCGAAGACGGCAACACCTTCGTCGTGAAAGCCGGACCGAAACACGAGATCATGAAAACCAATTCGATAGACGAGCCGATTTACACGACGCCTGCTCTTGCCAACGGCAAAATTTATATTCGCGGAGAAAAAAATCTCTACTGTATAGCCAACGGCGCGGGAAGATAAAAGCGCCCGGAAGTGTCTAAATCCACGAAGAGTACAAAAAGTTTTGCTTGTATTCTTCGTGGATAAATTTTTTTAGCGCGAGGAAATTTCTTATGCAATCACCGAACGAATTACCTGCTCAAAAATCTATTTCTGCGAAAGTCATCATGCTGACAGCTATTTTGCTGCCGCCTGTAGGGTTGATATTGCTTTGGATGAAGCGCGACACCGATGCGGATAAAAAACTGCTGGGGTCTGTCGGCATCGTCGCATTAGGCGTTTTGTACGTTGTGCTGCTTGCAAAAGTGGGCATATTTTCTGCGTTCTCCAGCCAGCCTGACCCGCACGCAGAAGCGCACTACACAGAATTGGAACAACATCGCGCCAAACAACGAGAAGAACTTGGAGCGGTGGGCATTGCCAATTCCAATCAAGCGGTAGATGCGGCTAGTGGAGCGGTCGTCGCAAATCCAAATCCTGCGGTCGCGACGGATGCGGCTGCAACAAATTCAACAGCGGTGAAAGCGGTTAGAAATTCATGGACGAATTATCGCGGCAACAATCGCGATGGTCGTTATGATGAACAGAAAATTTTAACGACCTGGCCCTCCGATGGATTGAAGCCTGTCTGGAAACAACCCGTTGGCGGCGGCCACGCTTCATTCGTCATCGCCGATAATGTCGCCTTCACCATTGAACAACGGCGCAATCAGGAAGTCGTAGCGGCTTACGATATTCAAACCGGGCGCGAGTTATGGATGTACGGTTGGGATGCTAGTTTTGAAGAATCAATGGGCGGCAACGGACCGCGCGCTACGCCTACCTGGGACGAAGGCAAAGTTTACGCGCTTGGCGCTACCGGCGAACTCTATTGTGTTGACGGCAAGACCGGCAAAAAGATCTGGTCGAAAAATATTTTGTCAGA
>JANMSG010000635.1:0-7875 GCA_031389065.1 Acidobacteriota bacterium
TGCCTTTTGCCTTTTTACTTTTGCCTTGTCTCACCGCCCGCCTTTCATCACAACAGTCAGCTTGCCACGTTCAGGGAAATTCGGGTCGTTATCGAGTTGGACAATCTCCATTGAACCGAGAGGTAAAATGCCATTGGCGATTTCCTCATCAGCCTCTTCAAATCTTTTTTGGAGTTTGCTGACCGCTACACTCTCAACGCCGTCAACAGCCTGCGCGGAGGCTACGAGTTTGCTCAGATAAATACCTTCGCCAAAGGTGAGATTGTCCGGGTGGAAGAAGCCGCGCCGACCGTCTGGCAACAGGCGATTGCTGAAGACATCAAGCAGCGCCGCTTCAACGTGACCGCGTTGATAATGCGGCAAAACGCAGACCAGCAATTCGATTTCAAGCGGCGTGTACTGCGCCGGAATGACGCTGAGGTCTTGCCCCATGCGACGATACCGATACAGGTAACTTTCAATCTCTTGTCGCAAGCCGTCATCGAAATCTTGTGTGCCGCGCTGGTCAACCGAAACACGCGCTTCGTACCAACTGCCAGTCCATAAGATTTCCGCCGCCGCACGTTGCACTTTTTTATTGCGCTCGGTGAGGCGCGCATAATCATCGGCAGTGATGGCGCGTTGCAAATCTTTGCGAATCGCGCCCGGCGCAAACATCTTCACTTCTGCCATTGGTTCTGCTTCCATGCCGCCACGAGCAGGCATGGGGTTTCGCGGATGAATTTCTATCCCGCTCAACGTGCCTTGACGAATGACGAGATGCGTAATCGCCTCTGCGCCGACATTGCCGGACGCGCCGTTGCCTGTTCGATAGATTGCTTCAAACTGTGTGAGCGCTTGCGGCATACGTCCCAACTCGCCATTGCCAAAACGCAGATGCGCCTGTGCGTCGTTATCCATCTCGACTACGAAATGCTGGTCGTCGCTTTGACTGTCCAATAAATCGCTTTGCGCAAGCCAATAAAAATTCGCGTCGTTTTGATTGACGGCTGGTGCTTCATCTTTCGACTTTTCAGGCCGTCCAAGCAAACTCTTCATCTGCGGCAACGCTTGGCGCGGGTCTTGATTGAGCATCAAGGCAGCGGGCAAAGCGGCATCCACGGGTTGGCTGAAAGTGAGCGGCGCGTTTTTCAGCACAGGCTGAAATTTCTCCGCGACCTTTGTCGTTTCGACCGCGCCGCATTCGCACTCGCCGACGGTGGTTTTTAAGGGAACAGGTTCAAACGATTCAGAAGTTGTCTTGCCGTGATCGACGAGTATGACATTGCCGCGTGCGACGGTAATGCCATCAACCAATTTGCAATCCGGTGCCGACAACACCGCCGAGATGCAGAGCGCAAACGGTAGCGCGTCTTCTTCAGCCCATTCGATTTCGACTACCGGTTGATCAAACAGCGGGTCTTCGTTCAATTCGACTTTGGTCAAGCGAACGGCGTGGCGATGCCCCAGGTCTGCATCTGCGGGATTGCCGGTCTTGGCTCCCAGAATTTCTTCAAAGATAAGAACATCGCCAACTTTCAGATGCAGTCTTCTCTTGCGTTGGGTTTGAGGTTTCGGCGCATCGTAGGTTTGTTTTGATTGCTCTTGAGAGGTTTGTTTATAATCTTGCTGCTTTGGCGTCTCCTGCGGAGTGGAATTCTTTTCTTCCCATTCATCTTTCAATGTCGCTTGCGTTGTGCCTTTCGGTAAACAGCATTCGCTGTCGCCCCAGGCGTAAAATTGAATTTTGCTGTGCGCTTCATAGATTTGAATCTTTTGATTGGCACTCTCGAAAAGCGGCTCGAAGATGTCGTAATGATTGGCAGGAATATGCAGTTGATTCAGTTCATCTTGCTTGAGTATGGGTTTGCCGAATTGCTCAAGCTCAACCGTGTTGGTGACAAAGTAAATCTCTTTGGCGTCAAGTTCGCGGTCTGTGTCTGTTTCCAGAAACAACCAGGCGCGCGCGTTGCAGCCTTCGTGCATACGATAATCAACGAGTCTGGCATGCCGCCGCACAGAGATTCGCAAACGCGCCGTATCCAGGTAGGCTTCGGTGGCAACAGCGTCTTGATAATAGCTTAAGTAATCGCCAACATAAGCCAGCACTTCAAGGAGGGCGATGCCGATGTCAGGCACATGGCGTTCCTGCCAGTCGGGCATCAAAAGCGCCAGGCGGTCTACAATCAATTGGCGAAAACTGGCGTAATCTTTCGCCAGATAATTGATCTCGGGCAACAGGCGTTCTTCGGGCGGGCAAGCTGCGTTTGATTGACAATCCAAATCGCTCGGACAATTCACCTTGAAGCTAAATTCCACGCTTGCATAGCGCGGGTCGAAACCTGTCAAGGTTTTTCCTGTCGGTTTGCCGCGCTCGTCTACTTCAAGCAAGTGCAAGGTGTAGGTGGAAAAATCGCCGGCTTTATCCACAACGACGCGCAGGCATTCGCCCAACTCCGGGTCTTCTTCTTTTACTGGATAAACATCAAGGATTTGAATATTGCGTATGCGGCGACCGCCTTCGATTCGCACATTGGCTTTTGTGAGATTGGTCGGCACCTCTGTGAACAGATGTACGCAGAGCAAGGTTTGCGTCTCGTCCACCTCAACATAGTCTATGCCATTCAGATTTTTGTTGCGCGCTAGTTGCCTTCGTCGCTCGTCATGACAGTTCAATGTTAAATTGTTCATGAGGCGCTCCTTTGCACAAAGGTATCTGTGCGTTGTTCGCCTGTGCGTAGAACGGCGTATTCCAAGGTGATATGCAGCCTTGAATCCTCGCTCAACACATCAAGCTGCTGCACTTGAATCACATCGCCCAGCCATTGCTGCAAAGCCGCCTGCATCGTGAATTGCAGCGCGGCGGCAAGTTCAGGGCTGTTGGGCGCAAAGATCAACTGCAACAAACCGCTGCCGAAATCCGGGCGATTGACGCGCTCGCCGGGATTGGTGAAGAGCAATTGCTCAATCATATCTCTGAGGTGATCGTCATCCGTGGTCGTGGCAGTTCGCCCGCGACTGTCGAAATGAAAGGGAAAGTCTATGTTCATAATTGCCTCGCAGCGATTCCTTTGCTTAACGCATTATTGATTGCCTCACATTCCTGTGACTCGCGTTTGTGTCACCAGTATGACGAGTGGCGTTCCATTGGGGGCGCAGAGGGCTTGGCTATCGAGCAACAACAGAGGCTGCCCATTGGAAGTAATCCGCGTAGCTGCCGTAACCCATTGCGCCGTAACGCAAGGGACGGGCGCGCCGGATACATTGAACGGACAAGCGGCAATCACATAAGGACTGGCAAGCGTAACCGTAGGTTGCCCGTTCACAGTGACTCGCGCATTGACTACGGTTGGTTGCGCCTGCCCAAGGTGAACGCATTGCACTTGCGCTCCCAGATGAAGAAGAAAACCGGGCATATTGTGTACTCCTCACCTTCTAAACATTGATTTTTTATGGTTTGCCTCGCCTCAGATTATCACCAGCGCGCCGTTGTTTATTGTCACCGTGGGACCCGTCATGATGAGGCTCGCGCCTTTGCCATTTTGGATATAGATTCCCGTATCGTTGACGATGAGCGTTGCGCCGGTTGTGCTTTTGAGCATGATGCCGCCCGTTGGTCCCGGCAGATCGCTAATCACCAAAGTATTCTGCCCGGCGGTCTGCAAAACGATATTCGGAGAGATCGGCAAACCGGCGTGCGCCAACGTCGGAATATCTGAAGGCGTTCCCCAGCGACAACCTACCCAGATCGGATAGTTCGGGTCGCCTTGCTCGAACTCTACCCACACGCCCGCGCCAATCGGCGGAACCAGGTAAACCCCCATCGGCGGACCCGTCGGGCCGGCAAGCGGAACACAAGGCTCCGCCCAACTTGACGGTATCAGTCCCAATACATCCGGCACACTCAAAAGCAAACGCCCCAATAACATTGGGTCTATATTGTTAATCACCGTGCCGCGATATTTACCGTAATATTTTTTATTCGATTCGTTCATATTTGTGCTTTCAAGGTAATGGCGATGTAGTCGGTACCACAGGTGTCAAAGAGATCAAGCCATCTCTGGACAGCGAAAAATTCTGTTTGTATTCGCCGCGTTTGATGTTGTGTGTCACGCTGTTGACGTAATAAAGTCCGTCATAAGCCAGACCCGCGCCGCGTACTCCTACCAGTTGACGCGAACGCAAAACTCTTCCGTAACGAAGCACGTCTAAAGAACCCGAGGCGCTGATGGCGTCCGAGTTATCGAACATCAGACCAAGAATTTTTTGCGCCACCTTATCAGGTTTGAGTTTCGCCATATTCTCAGGGAACTGTACTTTTGCAGGCGGCGTGAGCCTGGCGCCAAGCGGCGGACGTAAAATGCTGATGTTGGGAACCGGAATCGGAATCGGAATTTTTTTCGTTATCGGGTCAAGAATGGTAACCACAACAAGCTTTTTTGCTAACCCGTCAAGGCTGAAGCTGAGCGATTCCACATTGGTGTGCGCATCCATATTTGTATTGAGCGCAGGTTGTGGAATCGGCAGCCGAACGTCAGGTCCGAAATAGGCGATGCTGGTTAAAGGCGCAGGACCCGGCTCCACATAAAAAACATAGCCGCAATCACTGGCGATTCCACGTATATAACTTAAATCTGTGCCGGTCTGAAAATCGAATCCTTCGGTTGGTATTTTTACAGTTGGAAAGATGGGTGGAATGACTACGGGCACAATTCCAAACACCAGATATTTCAGAAGAATCAAATTGAGTTGCGCCACTTCTGGCATAGCCGGATAAGGAAGCTTCATGTCTACGATGTCCATCAAGACGCTCAAGTCTTCGCCGGTAACCGTAAGTGTTGATTGACCCGGCTCATTGCTTGGCGCAAGCTCTTGGCGTGTGATGATGCCATCCATCAAAACATTCGGGAAACCGTTGAGCGTGACAATAATGATGACGCGAGTAATCATCGGGTCAAGGTACCCTGCGGGCAGCATCGTTGTCATCAAGAGCGATTTTTTGCTGACGGTAAAGGTCAACTGAAAACCGCTTCTATCTTTGCTGCTGTTGACTTGCACACTGGTCAACGAGTCCAGCACCACTTGTGGCGCTGGCACCGGCACGTCAGGTCCAATCATCAATGTCAGGTGAATTCCTTTCAGCATTCGACATTCCTTACTTTTAAGCACCGAAGCAAAAGTTTTTCAGTGGATCAATACAGGTAAACTTGCGGCTGCGATTGGCTTTGCCTTTTACCTTTTGTCTTTTTACGCGAAGCGCCTACGCTTTTGCCTTAGGGCTTACGTACGGGTGTTTCCCGGTATGCCTTCCGGTAAAGTGATTCGCAATTTGCGCCCGACACTTTCGGTCAATTCATCAGGCCGCATGGCGCGGTTTGCATCGCACAGGCGCCAGAACTGTTCAGGATCACTCAGGAAATTTGCCGTGATGTTGTCCAAGCGTTCGCCCTGATTAACCACATGTTCCTGAATCAAGGCGAATCGTTCAGGCTGTGGGATAAAGCGACGCCGCAGATACACCAGGGTTTTGCCTTCGGCATTCTCCAGTTTGGCGGTTTCAATGCCGTAGTAACGACTGGTGAAAGAAAAATGGTTGGCACTCATTAAACCTCCTTAAATTGGTCAAGATTACGGTTTGTTACACAGAGCAGGGTGGTTATTGGCGATTAAGGAATTCCTGAAAGGCCAAGCGCACCGAGCGCGCCGCCTTGCATCCGTGCCGCCAGTCGCTCTTTGTGTTGCAAATAATTCATGAAGAGATTGCCGCCTTTATGTGTAAAGCCCAAATCGTTGACGCTCAAGACGCGCATTCCCAGGCTCACTTTCGCTCGAATCGGATTGAGCGAGGTATCGAAGGCTTCTTCAGTAATGCTGAAATCAGTTATGCGCACGGGCAGTATGCGAGTCTTGCTCCAGATGAAAAGTGTCAGCGGCGTTTCCGCAGGAGCGATTTCCAGCGTACCCAATTGTGCCATTGTGTTGGTCGCTTGAAGCTGTTGGCTCGTCGGATAGATTATGGTCTCGAGCGCTGCCAGTTGCGGAAAGATGCCCAATTGAGTGACCCCTTGATTCTGTCCTTGATTGGGAAATTCGAGTTGGTCAGTCGCATCAATTTCAGCGTCGAGTTTGATCGTTTCAACAGGTGGACCCTTGAGCCGCAGAGCTTCCATTCTATCGCCGCTCTCTGCGCCTGCGCCCTGCACCTGTAGAGTGCGATTGAGCGTGTCAGGATTGTATTGCAAAACGATGATCCGCTGCACAGCAGATGTCGCGGCATTAATGAGCACCATGCCGCCTTTGAGTATGCGCGGTGAATTCGGAAACGTTGTCATTGTTGTTCCTCTTCAATAAGGTTGCGCTGCACTACAAAATCCACTCCCGTTGCAGGTGATAACATCTACTTCAAGCTTGACGATCTCTGATTGATAACTTCATTTCTCGTTGTCTTATAATTCATGCTGCAAAGCGGCTATCGCTTTGTCGCGTTCAGCCGAGTCTTGGAAATAGGTGTATGTTCTGTTCTTGATTTGCATGAGGAAGACCCAGGCATAGTCGCAAACTCGATTACCATACAAAACAGCAGTTGTCCCATCCTTACTTCCTTCCAGCAAGGCAGAACGCTTATCGGAGAGCAAAAGAGTCAAGCCGGGAACCGCGTCTTGCTGTATGCCAATGAGTGCCTTCGCCGTGTCAGTCAATTGCAAATTCGGCAGTCCCCAGGTATTAAACGAGCGACTTTCCCGCAAAGCATTCAGGTAAATCTCTGCACGTTGTCGACGCGGTAGCGCCGCATAAGCGGTTTCGTCGGTCAGTCGCAGAGCTTCCAGAGCGAGGAAAGCCGTGGCTTTTCTGCTCGCTATATGCTCAAGCAACAAAGGTACGGCTGCTTGACCGCCACGCTCCGCAATTCGGATGCTCTCTGCTCCGAACGGCGGAACCGACTGCGCCGCGTCTTGTTCAAGCTGACTTGCAAGTTCTGCCAATGACATTTGCAATTCCTTCCGGTTTATCACTATGGACTCTTCGACTGCGGTACTTCATCAGGCCGCTCGGCTGCGGGCTTCTTGCTTCGCCATACATTCCAGGCATCGCCAGCGCCCTTGAACATCTCGGAGGGCATTTGCCGGAATGAGCGCGGCATCAAGGTGACCTTTCCGGTGGCGCTGGTCGTGAATCCCCAAGTGGCGCAACCTAATACCTGTCCTGTATTTTTGCCGCTGCGACACATGGCGCAGGATTCAAAGCGCTTGAAGCTGGCAGCCGGATTTGCAGAATTAGGCGTATCAAGTAAGGTCGTCGCCTCTGGCGTTGGCCCGCCTTTGCCAGCCTTGCCATAGCCCGCTTCATCCTTAGTAACGCCTGTAGCGGGATCGGTTTCAGCCATGTAATATGGCGACCGATTGCCCTGGGTTTGGTCAATTGCCCATGCCAGTTTGGTCTCTCTGGCTTGTATGTCAGCATTGACAAAGCGCATACGGCTCTGACCATCAGGGTCTATGTTTTGTGCCGCCTGAAGGAAAGCTACGTCATCGCAAGCAACTTTGCTGTCGGGAAGAAACTCCAAGGTCACGTTCACCTTGTAGCGCGGGTCTGCGGCCGCAGGATTAAGGTCTGTCTTATCGTATTGCGTAAAGGTCAATTTGCCATGAGTCGTATCAAGCGCCGTACCCGTCGTCAAATCTGCGCTCAGGACATTAAAGTCTCGGCGCGCATAAACGACGCTACGCAAGGTGCTATCCTCCCCGTAGCAATACAAGACGTACTGACCGGCAACAAATCCCTTCCCCGAAAACTGCGCCGGTTCCAAGGCAAAAGGTTTTTTGGTGGCATCTGCCTGACCGGCAGTTGTCGAGGTACTGGCGACGATTCGCCCTTCCGGGTTTACCAGATTCCAAT
>JANMSG010000661.1:0-8074 GCA_031389065.1 Acidobacteriota bacterium
TTATGTTTTGCTCACTTCCGTAAGTCCTTTGAAATCATTGAGCCTATTTTTACTCCCTGACTTTTAAAACAGCTTCTAAGTAACTCTTATGAAAGGTCAGTAAAAATATCCTATCCTTTTCATCAGACTCAAATCTCTGCAACAAAATTATAAATTCCCAATACCGTCCAGTTATTTTAGAATGTAAGACAAATAGTCGGAGTCATACACAATCTCCTACAACTGCGTCCAACTCCGACCCATTCTCCTAAGTCGATTTCACAAAAAAACGCTTTCTTCTTACTCCTACAGTTACTGAACTTGCAAATCTGAATAAAGTTGCTCCTTATCTTCTGATCTGTATTCTTTATCTTGTCAGCAATCTACGCGCCATAAATAATGAATAAGAAATCTTTATTAAATCTTCAATAACTGTATGGTTGTAAGCTAACGACTTCGTCAAACGATGAATAGCTGCATTTTCTTCATACGCTGACGTATGAAAACAAGACATATAACGTATGAACTGAACGCTTAGATGAATGTTGCAGGCTTAAAAACAACAGAAATTTGAGGCACAAGACTTGCAGAAAGGAACGCCGAGCAACTGATTTTGAAGGATATTTTATGGGTTTAGATAACAATCTTGCTGTCGAGGAAGAGAACAGGCTCGCCAGACATGAAGCGGTAAAAAACGAAGTCAGCAGAGAAGTACAAACAGAGGTTGCTCGCGAGGCTGAAAACTTCACGGCACAAGATCAAAATCATCTAGCCTCAGTCGGTCAAAATCTGCGTAGCAAAAGTATTAATGAAGTAGCTAGCACAGAGGGCGATTTGCAGCGCGCTAAAGTTATGGCGCGGATATCACAGTTCATAGATTATGCCTTCTATTTAATTTACGGAATTATTACGCTTGAAATTGTTTTGGAATTATTGGGAGCGCGCGACGGCAACGCTTTCAAGCGTTTTGTAGATTCAATCAGTGCGCCTTTTGTGTCGCCTTTCAAGAGTCTGTTGGTTGATCCTGCGGCCGGGCGTTTCCAATTGCGACTATCATTTTTCGTCGCCTTGATTGTTTACATATTAATTCATCTGGCTATTAATGGAATGTTGCGCTTATTTGTTCATAAGAAAACGACTGTATAGACAGACAAATTTTGTATGAAGGTTTTTTGAAATTTAGGGGTCACTCAGTTTGTAGCGGCTGTGTTCAAGACAACGGGATGAAGCTTTTGTACAGCTGTTTATTAATTATTAAACTGTGTGGCTCCTAAACGATTACCGCTCGTGACGGGTGACAAGAAGTTTGACTAGCAATGAGCAGTCGCTTCAATGACAAAATCAAAACCGGAAGTTATATTTGAACTCTTCTTGTCGCCCGTCGCCTATCACTTGATTTATTTGCCAGTGAGCATTTGCTCGATAATCTTGAAACTGGCTTCCAAAGCCGATTCCAGGTTTTCTACTTGAGGTCCCCCACCCGTCGCCATATCCGGGCGACCTCCGCCCTTGCCCCCGATTAGGGCGGAGGTTTCGCGGACAATCTGTCCGGCATTCAATCGCTTAAGTAAATCATCCGTTACGCGAACCACCAGCGAAGCTTTGCCGTCGCTCGCTTGTCCCAAAACGACCACGCCAGATTTGAGTTTGCTTGCCAAATTATCCGCAAGTTGCCGCATTCCGTTGGCGTCAAGGTTCGACACGCGAGTTGCCATTGCTTTAATGTCGCCAATCTCCCTGGCGTTATCTGTAGCCGAAGCAGCTTCCGCCTGAGCAATCTTCAATTTCAATTGCTCAATCTCTCGCTCATACTTGCGGACTTGCTCTTGCAACTTATCCACGTGCGCCGGAAGGTCGTTGGCTGAAACTTTCAAGCTCTGGCTGAGTTGTTCAATGACTTGCTCATCAGCCTGGAAACGCGCGATTGCAGCATCCGCCGTAACCGCTTCAATTCTTCTGACACCGGCAGCGATAGACGAATCGCTGATGATTTTTAAAGGACCGATGTCGCCGGTTGCGCGAACATGTGTGCCGCCGCAAAGCTCTGTTGAAAAGCCCGGCACACTCAATACGCGAACCGTCGAACCATACTTTTCGCCAAATAGCGCCATAGCTCCTGATTTCACAGCCTCATCGAAAGATTTCAATTCAGTTTGCGTTTCTTTATTATGCAAAATCTCATTGTTAACCAGGCGCTCAATCTCTGCGATTTCGTCTTGGCTCAAAGCCGCGTAATGCGAAAAATCGAAGCGCAGGCGATCAGGCGCAACCAGAGAACCTGCCTGCTTGACGTGCGGACCCAAGACTTCGCGCATAGCCGCGTGCAGCAAATGCGTACCTGTGTGATTGGCACGAATCTGCCGACGACGTTCTGCATCAACGCGAGCTGTCAGGGTGTCGCCAACTTTGAGCGCGCCGCGTTCCACTCTGGTTTTATGGAAATGATAGCCACTGAGCGGCGCAAAAGTATCTTCGACAAAGGCCAGCGCCGCGTCATTTTCAAACGTCCCCGTGTCGCCAATTTGGCCGCCCGCTTCGGCATAAAAAGGGGTTCGGTCAAGCAAGACTTCGCCAGCCTCTCCGGCGTTGAGAGAGTCAGCTTGTTGGTCGCCAACAAAGATTGCCAGAATCTTCGCGTCAGCGGTTTGCGTCTCATCATAGCCAGTGAACTCTGTGGCCTTTGCGGATTCGGAAACACGGCTGTAAATGGCTTTGGCTTTTCTTGACGCGGATGACGAAGCCATTGATTCGCCACTCTGTTGTTGAAGTTCAGCAATTGCGGCATTGAATTGATTATTGAACTCGTCTTCTTCAATATCCCAACCGCGTTGGCTCAACTTGACGCGAATCAAATCGGTAGGCACTCCATACGTGTCGTACAATTTCGCCAACTCATTCATCGGCGGCATTTCCGGCGCGTATTTCATGAACACTTCGGCGCTGCGCGGTTCGGCAATATTCAAAATTCGACTGTAGCCTTTCTCTTCGCGCAAGACGATTTCTTCGATAGCCGAACGCGACGCGATCAGTTCAGGGTAAGGTTCGCCCATAAAATCAATCACAAAGTTGCAGATTTTATTGAAGAATGGCGGCTGTAATTTCAGGGTTGTCACACCGAAATAGATGGCGCGCCGCATAATTTTGCGTAACACATAATTTCTACCTACATTAGCAGGCGCAATGCCATCGGCTATCGAAAAGGCTGTGGTACGCGCGTGGTCTGCCAGCACACGCATGGCGAAACCTTCCGGCGAATCATAAACATATTCAAAGCCCGCCAAGTCTGCGATGAAATCAGTAATCGGCTTGATGAGGTCCGTGTCGTAATTCGACTTCACGCCCTGAATGACGAGAGTGATTCTTTCAAGCCCCATGCCTGTGTCAACCGATGGAGCTGGCAAAGGCTCAAGCACATACTCGTTTGTGGTGCCTTCTTTGACAAAACGGTTGAATTGCATGAAGACGTTGTTCCAAATTTCTATCGTCGTATCGCCGGGCCCGTTGACATATTCAGCGCGGTTGAATTCCGGGTCGTCGGGATTTTCGCCCAGATAATAATGAATTTCGGAGCAAGGCCCGCAAGGTCCTGTTTCGCCCATCTGCCAAAAATTATCTTTGCGTCCGAATCGCAGTATGCGCGCTGGCTGTACGCCTACCTGTTCCCAATAGCGCACGGCTTCTTCGTCGGCAGGAACTTCGTGGTCCCCTGCGAAGACCGAAAACCACAAACGATTTGGCTCTAACTGGTAATGATTAACCAACAAATCCCAGGCGAAATAGATCGCCTCTTTTTTGAAGTAATCGCCGAAAGAAAAATTGCCGAGCATCTCGAAGAAAGTTTGATGGCGCGCGGTGCGTCCCACTTCGTCAAGGTCGTTGTGTTTGCCGCCGGCGCGAACGCACTTCTGCGAAGAGGTTGCCCGCTTGTAGTCGCGTTGTTCTACGCCTAAGAAAACATCTTTAAATTGGTTCATCCCCGCATTGGTGAACAGGAGTGTAGGATCGTTTGCAGGAAGGAGCGGTGAACTCTTTACAATGCGGTGTCCGCGCTCGGCAAAATAATCCAGGAATTTCTGTCTAATTTCATGTCCGGTCATAAGTTTCAGATTATAACAAGTACGGCGAGGTTTCTAAAGAAAGGCAAAAGTAGTTTTTAGTTTTCCGAAGAACAGACGGACGGGAAGAGTTGATGAAAAGATACAAAATTGACTCAAGGGATTTCGATGCCTTGCATTTGTTCAGCAACCATTCTTTCAATCGTTACTTTTTCGTTTCCGTTTTGTTTTAGAAGCCAATGTCTTTTCAAAATCTGGTGTCTCATGATCGGTCTCTGCTCGCCATAACGCGCTCCTCTCGCCCAGCGAGCAAGAAAGCCATTGCGATGTTGCGTCATGCCGATTTTTTCCATTACCCGTATGGAAGCTATGTTATTGACAAAACATTCTGCAAAGATGCGGTCAACATTATGGTCCTGAAAACCCAGACGCAGTAATTCAAGAGCCGCTTCCGTCGCATAGCCATTCCCTCGACATGCGCTTCCATAATGCCAACCTATGCAAGTCTGAGTATAGCCATTCAAAGTGCCACTGATGTCGCAATTGCCAATTACTTCACCGGTATCTTTGCGTACAACTGTCAGGATAAATGCAAGGCGTGGATTTTGCTTCGCAGAAAGCAACCCTCTTTCAAATTGCCTGTGAATTTGTTGGTCATGTGATTGAAAAGAAAGAATGCCGTCTTGAACCAAGGGATCTTTGAAATGTTGAATAAAGGGCTCCCAATCACTTTCTTGAAAGTCCCGAAGGAGTAAACGTTTCGTTTCAATTGAGAACGCCATATCTTGAATTTGTGGGGTCGTCTAAAGTCACAGGTAGTTAAACAGATGATCAGCCAGAAGAATTAGAAACCAAAAGCTGAATACCACTTTACGTCAGAGCGGCTTCTTCATCTTTGGTTGCCAGAAGGTCTAGCAAAAGACCTGTGTTACTGGCGGCTTGAATGACGCGGCTATATTCTCTGTCGGTTTTTTTGAACTCGAAAGAGCCTTGCGTCACTTCAAGAAATTTTGTGAGCGCGACGATGCCAATATCCGCGCCTGCTCTGGCATTAGCGATTTGTCCTACATTGAAATAAATATCGCCGATTGAGTCAAGCATATGAATGGTCAAAGCGCCTGTAACTTTGCTGTTTTCGATCATCTGTATCACATCAAATAAGCTGATGATCGCGAAGTTACCCATGAGGATTTTTTGACCTTCTGCTACCTCTATATCACCATGTTCGTTCATAGAAGAAATATGATTCTCCTGATGTAAATTTTGAGTCTTTGAAGCGGCAACCGATTGAGAAGAATTATGCGTTGAGCCTTCTACCAGCCGTTCGATTAACTCCCTTTGATCCGACCGTAAGTCAATATACTCTATGCCCATACCCGCCTGCGGCATACAGTTACGCACGATGCCCGACACTTCCAGCGGTACGCCTAGCACAGAGAATTTCATCTTCAAAGTCGAACCAACCGCCAGACACGAGATAGAATCAATGAAAAGTCCGCTGACGCTTATATCGTTGATACGTGTGCTAAGCTGCTTCATGCCATAGCTTTCAAACTGTATCTCGCACATATAGCTGATGCGTTTGGCTTTTCGTTTTTCCCTGCCCATCATTAGTTATTAACCCTTCAAATCTCGCTGTCGGTACTGCCTTCAAGGCATTCTGTGAGCAAAATTTTAATTCAAATTTCAGATGTCCTGCTCATCAATACCCTTCCTGATGGAACGCAATCTTTTGGCAATCAAGTCGTATTGAAAACCGCGTCGCATCAAATGCGCGAAGATGCGTTTGGCGCTCTTTGGGTCGTTGGGTGCGCCGTGCAAACGGATGTGCTTTGCAATCGCTTTCTCTATCAGGTCGTCTTCGGTGACCTCTGCAAAGACCGCTTCTAGGGTCTGTTCGATAATTTCGCGCGGGACTTTCTTATCCGCCAACTCCCTGGCCAGCCTGCCCCTACCGATAGATCTGCTACGCAATCGTGAAAGCGCGAAATTATACGCAAAACTCTTGTCGTTGACATAATCAAGCTCTTTCAATCTTGCGATGCACTCGTCAATCAAGCTTGCGTCAAGCCACTCTTTTGCGAGCAATTTTTCGCGCAATTGATTTTCGCTTCGCGACCTCGCAACCAGCATCCTGAGCGCCGTCGCCATCACTTTTTCTTTCGCCTTCTCATGACTGACGGCTGGCTGAGACTGCTCTGCTTTTCTATTTTCAAAAAATGGGTCGCGCACTTCTTGATTCGCGTCGTTTTCATTTGCAGCGCGATTCTCCCTGACGCCACGTTTTGCGCCCTTTATCTGCCAACTTGTTCTTTGCCTTCGAGTAGCCAATTTACAAACTGTTTGGTTTCCGGTTTGCCGACATCAAGTGACGTGGTGCGTTTGCGCGAACGCTCCATATCTTCGCGCGCCTGGTCCGAGGTCGAGCGAATGCCCGAAACTCTCAGCTTAAATTCATCAGGGTTCGTAGCTCCCGTCAGAGCCTCTTCATAGGTTATCAACTCGCGCGTGAACAAATCAAACAACGATTGATCGAAGGTCTGCATTCCATATTGCGAAGTGCCTTGCGCAATCGCGTCGCGTATCAGATTGGTCTTTTCAGGAAAGGTGATGCAATCGCGTATGTAAGGCGTCGCAACCAGCACTTCAACAGCCGGAACGCGCCCATTCACCGAGTCACCAGCGCGCACCAGACGCATAGAAATTACGCCGCGCAGTACGCTCGCCAATTGCAAACGAATCGCATTTTGCTGATGCGGAGGGAAAACCGAGACGATGCGGTTTACGGTCTCCGTCGCGTCAAGCGTGTGCAGCGTTGATAAAACCAAATGCCCTGTTTCAGAAGCCATCAGAGCGGTTTCTATGGTCTCTTTATCGCGCATTTCGCCGACCAGTATGACGTCTGGGTCTTGACGCAACGCGCCCCGCAACGCTTCATAAAAGCTTCGCGTGTCCACATCTATCTCTCTTTGACTGACATAAGATTTTTTGTCGCGGTGCAAAAATTCTATCGGGTCTTCAATCGTAACGATGTGACCTGTGCGGGTGCGATTGATGTAATCAATCATCGAAGCCAGCGTCGTAGATTTACCAGAGCCTGTCGTGCCTGTGACCAACAAGAGCCCGCGCATATTATCGGAGAGCTTTTCAATTACGGGTGGCAATCTCAGTTCATCAATCGAGCGAACGGTTGTCGGAATGACGCGCAAGACCATGCCGACGCTGCCGCGCTGTTGAAAGATGTTACAACGAAAGCGCCCTAACCCTGACACGGCGTAGGCAATGTCAATTTCCGAGACTTCACTGAAGCGTTGCTTCTGCCGGTTGTTCATTATGGAAAAAGCCATATTGAGGGTGTCTTCGGCGGACAGGCGTTGCGCTTCAACCATCGGCTGAAGGTCGCCGTTGGTGCGTATGAAGGGAAAGCTACCGGCTTTGATGTGCAGGTCAGATGCGCCTTTGCTGCACGCGATGGTTAACAATTGGTCAATGCCCGATGACATTTCGGTTGCCTCTTATAATTTCATCTAGCGTCTTGTGAGAAACTAGCATAGGAGATATTGGACTCTTTAAACGATTGAGGGGCATCTTCGATAAAACTCGATTTACTTATTCCGCCCAACGACTAAGCAAGAAAATCGTGAGCGTTCGTATTATAGGATCAAGTCAAAAACGCATCAACAGTAATAATCATCAAGTTCTGGCGCACAAAATTTTGCAGGAGTAGCGCATGAATATCTTTCACTGGAAGCTATCTGAGGGAGTTGGGGTAAGTATTTTGAAAGGATGGCGGAGGGGACAGGACTCGAACCTGCAAGGGCTTGCGGCCCGGTAGTTTTCAAGACTACTTCCTTACCATTAGGATACCCCTCCGCAACTGATAGTGTTTATACAAGTAGGAAGCCGCTTCTTGCAAACGCATTGGATCATCTTTCATGTGTCCTAGTGCAAGATTGCAACCCCTGCATAAAAGGCCGCGAATTTTACCGGTCAAGTGACAATGATCAACGTGAAATCCTCTTCCAGTTGGGACTTCCAAT
>JANMSG010000693.1:0-7266 GCA_031389065.1 Acidobacteriota bacterium
TACAGATTCATCAAGCCCTGAAAGGGCGTAGGAGATTTATCAGCGCAAGCTTCCTGCGCTCTTTCAGAGCGCGAAGTTCAATCTCATCCGTCTTCCAGTGGCTGCACCACTGGCTAATCTCCGTCGCGCCGCTGGCGCGCGAGTAATACAGCATTTCAAATATCAACGGCCGCTTTCAAATATCAAGCGGGCTGAGTAATCACTTCTGCCATTAATTTCTGGCTTCCGGTTTCTAGTTTGGCTGCTGTTTAACACAACCAATTTCCTCTCGGTGGAACGGCTCCGCCGCGTTTCGACTTCCGAATTTATTCTCCCCTACAAATCGGAAACCTCGAACTAGAAACCGAAAACCATTATGCAACAGGCAATCCGACGACTGTGATACTTATTTCGTCGGTCTCTATTTGAAGATCGTATTCGCCGACTTCCAGCGTCGCCATAGAAAACTCTCCAAATTTATTGGTCATTGTGGAAAGAATCTTGCGACCTTCCCGAACCAGAGTAAGCTCCAGTCCCGACACGGACTCGAATTTGAATTCGCCTTCGCGCAAAATCTGCCCGGTCAATTCCGCGCCCGTTTCAGCCAGTGCCGCCAGTTGCAAATCAATACTGTAATGGTTCGCTCGATAAAGCAATTGACGGTCTGCTGCTGCGACTGAGCGTGCCCCTGCCAGCGCCGGACCCGCCAGGCTGTCGAAAACCAATGATGCGATCAGGCGACCGAAACTCTCTATACAATTGCCGCGCGTCGTTGGCGTTTCAAATAATTTCAAAGCGCGTTTCAAAACCCACTGTGGCGCGTCTTTCGCGAGGTCGCTTGCGGCAATCGCCTTGACGCTTTCATACCACTGGCGACTGGCGGCGCACTTCGCACAACCAGAATCAAGATGCGCGGCTAAGGCTTCGTTTGAAGCTTCGACCGTTTCACCATCCAGATAGGCGATTAAGTTTTTGAAGGAAGGGCAGTTCATATGGAAAGCTTTCTTGATGAAGAAGCGCGAGTGAAATCTTCGCGCTTCTTCATCGTTTTATTCCCACTCAAATGACAGATATGATGATTTGCGCTTACGAAATTTTATACTCGCAAGCGAACAAATATCCTAATGCTAAAGCTAGCGTCGCGCTGCGATTACCGTAGCGGTCAAAGTATTGCGACAAAAGCGTGCCTCTACTCGCATACCGACTTCTAGGTCAGACAAACGCGCCGGGCGACCATTGATGGTTATCTCTGTGCGCTCTGTGACGCTGAGAATGACAGGCACATTTCCCGGTGCCGGATCAATTGCGATGCCCCCATCATCAACGCGACCAATTGAGCCTGCAACGCTTGCCAAGTTGCATTCGTCACCGCCACCTTCTGCCGCGATTCTCAGAGCAATAAATGAAGCGATGTTATAGACGGCTCTGACCGCCATGCCGACGCGCAGTTGATCGTAACTTGCAGGTCGTCCGTTGATGGTGATTACGGTGTTGTGCGAAATGTACAACTGCACGGCATTGCCTTCAACGAGCGGCGTGATGGTCAAGACGGTTCCTTCGATGGCTCTGATATGTCCGGCAATTTCAGCCAATGAATCTGCGGCGATTCGCGCTGCTACCAGAGAGGAAGGGAAGTAACTGGCGGCGACTTGGTAGCCACGCGCTAAATCTTCGAGCGTCGCCGGTCTGCCGTTGAGCGATATGGTTGTGTAAGGCGCGACATAGAGCGTGATGGTTCTGTCATCTACGGCAATCGTCAAGGTTCCTTGGGTTACGCCGACGTCACGGACAATGCCTCTGACTTCCGATAGACCTTCGGCGGCAATTCGCAAGGCTTCCAGTGTGTGTGTTTGATAAGCAGCGCCCGCCAGGAAGCCGCGAGATAAATCATCGAGCCTTGCCGGACGACCATCCAATGTGATCTGTGTGTTGGGCGAGACATGAAGCGTTAACGCAGGGCTATCGCGCGGAACAATTGTTATTGTGCTTGCCGCCGTGTCAACCGATTCGATCACGCCTTCGATTCGCGCGACGCGTGAATCAGCTTCGCCGCGCGCGACGATTTGTGAAGCCAGCAGAGTTCGTGTGTCGTAGCCGGCTCCGGCACCGTCGCCTACTTGCAAATCGCTGAGTCGCGCAGGCTCGCCATTGCGCGTGATTGCGGTTCTCTCATTCGTATTCAAAACGACGGTAGCGCCCTGCTCCGGGTGAATCGCAACTGTCTGATTGTGCAGGTCAACGGCTCTGATGGTGCCACGAACTCGCGCATCCTCAGCTTTAACCTCTGATGCCAACGCCGGGACTAACAGTAGTAGCAATGCGATAAATAAACGTCCAAATTGGAAACTTCCAAAATTTCTCATGATCCTCATCTCCTTTTTGTTATCGCGGTTTCAGGAATAGCCGTTCCGAGTAATGGAGACAGGAGGCGGAGAAAAAATACAGGATGCTATAATTTTTTTTCTAAATCTTTTTTGAGCTTTTGCAAACAGCGCGCCCGACTGGGTCCCAAAGAGGCAACCGGCATCTGTAATCGCCTGGCGATCTCTGCATAGCTCAACTCGTCTTGATTATAAAAGAGCAGGGATATCAATTGGCGGCATCGTTCGGGCAGACGCTCTATCGCCTGGCGCACGATCTGTTGTTGCTCTAAAGCGATGCGTTGTTGATCTGCGAGAGGCTCGCTTGCAGCGACTTCGCTGAGTTTATCGGAGGCGTCGTCGGGGTCGCGATTTTCCACAGTGCTTTCGCGTCGCCACTGCGCTGCCACGCGCCAGCACTCGCGTGTGGTCGTCGTCATTAACCACGAAAAGAGTTTCTCTTGCTTGCGCAGCGACGGAAGTTTTTTCAACAAGATCAGACAGACGGATTGAAAGACATCGGCCGCATCAACCGACGAAAAGCCCTGCTTGACGGGTATGGAATAGATCAGACGTTGATAGCGAAGAATGAGAGTTTCCCAGGCTTTTGCATCATTATCTAAACATGCCGCAATCAACTCGCGGTCGCCGCGCTGCGCGTAGTCTTTTGCCGGATCCGTGTCTGCTTGATTGTTCATGCGATTTTCGCAAGCGTACTGAAGAGGGCTTTAAGATAAAGCTGTTTGAGACGGCATTGCAAAGTTCATGAAAACGCTCCGTCGCTTTTGTAGCACACGACAATTCAGTTCGCAACACTGGCAAAGGCTCGATACTCAAAATCGGTTGAATCAAATAAAAGAGCCGCCAAAACGACGGCTCTTGATGGCTTGATTTTGAAAGGGAGAGTGATGGGTCTTGAACCCACGACCTCCAGGGCCACAACCTGGCGCTCTAACCAACTGAGCTACACTCTCCATCACCTCTTCGTAATTGAGAAGATTCGGCGAAGCATTACTTTCGCTTACTGAACTCAATTTTGTCAACGCCTCGCGAAAGCTTGCAGCGTTGACACTGTCATGCACGTACGATAAACTTGCTTATCCAGTGGCACAATAATAGAGAACTAAATTTATAATCTTATATAATAAACTTCCAACTAGGTGCTTAGGATGAGGCATCATATATCGGCAAATAAAAAACCAAGACCGCGTGGCTTTGCCAGCGGAAGATAATGGAGGAACAGCGATGTTAAGCATAGTTTTGAAAAGAGTTTCTTGCCTGGTTGCGCTTGCGCTGGTGTTGACAGCAAGCGCGTTTGCACAAAACGGTCCGATAGAGGGAACCGTTAAAGTGAAAGGCGCAGACGGCGTTGCCAAGCCTGTCGAAGGCGCTACGGTGACGATTTACCGCACAGACATAAAGGGGCAATGGGATGTGAAGACGGATAAGAAGGGTCGTTATGTTCGACTCGGTATGCCGTTAGCTGGAGAGTTTATCGTCGTTTTTTCAGGTCCCGGTATGCAACCTAACTTCCTCAGTAGGGTCAGATTAATTCAATCATCAATCGTTGACATGACGGCTAGTCCTGGCGATGGCAGCACTCTGACCCTGGATCAAGTGAAGGCGATGATTGGCGGAGCAAAGAGCGGCGCACCCGTTCAAGCGCAACCGCCTCAAGCCTCGGCAGCCGATAAAGCGAAGGCTGAAAAAGCCAATGCCGAATATGAGAAAGCATTGAAAGACAGCAAAGCAATACAAGAGTCTTTCGATCAGGCGCGAGTTCGTTATAACGGCGGTATCGAATTGATGAAAGCCAGCAATTATTCAGCCGCTCTGCCTGAATTTGAAGCCGCATCGAATGTTGAGACATCCAAGCACGTAGAGTTCTTAAGACTGGCTTACAAAGCTAGTGCAAACATCGCCGAAGCGCATTATCAAGTAGGCGTTGATCTGTTCAACAAAAAACAGAAGAAAGAAGCGAAGTCTCATTTTGAAGAGGCGGTCAGTTCTATAAGTAAAGCGATTGACCTTGCTTCGACAGACAGTGCTGACCCCAATAACAACAACGATCTTCTAACCTATTACAACATCTACGGAAAGAATGCTTTGTTGTTACTTGAACACTATAATGGAGACCCAACCACCGCAGTAAAGATAAAGGTAAAGAAGCCTGGAACCGAAGAGTGGACAGTGTCGAGCAGTCCTATCACTACAGATGTTTTAGTAGCAGATGCTGCAAGAGTATTTGATAAAGCTGCTGGAGCTGATACGACGAATAAGAATAAATGGTTAATCATGAAAGGTGATGCCTATCGTTTCGGTGGCATGTCAGTAGAAGCAACGGCGGCGTACAAAGGCGTGATTGCTGCCGACCCCATGAGTGTTGATGCAATGTATGGGCTTGGTCTTACGCTGATCGCTTCTTCAGAAACCAAAGTGATTCAGGAAGGCGCAAACGCGCTGGGCGATTTCGTCGCCAAAGCGCCGGCCACCGACAAACGAGTGCCGATTGTGAAAGAAGCGCTTGAAGCCGTAAAGAACGCTTATAAGATTGAGGCAGAAAAACCTGCCAGACGTAGACCTGGCAAACCGTAAGCTGCAGCGCGAGCCGTTCTTGCAAAAGTAATGACGCGATGTTTGTTTGGTTCATTAAGAGCCACGTCCCCTCGCCGGCGTGGCTCTTTTTTGCAGTTCGTTTTTTATCTTCTTATTAGCTTTGCCAATGCCCCTGCAAACCTGTGATAATCCATACGGCAAAGCCGAATTTTACAAAAGCGCTCCCATACAAAAATCAGAAGGACAATAGTATAGATGAAGAAGTTTGTGTCCCGTCGTCTATTGGTAACGGCAATCATTTTTTTTATTGCACTCGCGCTTTTCATTCTTCCTGCGAATTTGCGTTGGTTTACATCGGCGCAGGCAACCCACGCAGAGCAGAAACTTGGCGACGAAAAATTCTCGCGTCAACAAAGACACGAACATCTCCAATCGCGTTTTACATCAAATAACACTTATGCTTTTCGCGAGTCTCTGAAGACCCTCATCTCGCTTGATGAACCGGGAACCCTTGCGTTGTGGAAAATCGCGCTCAACACCACAGACTTGGCGCTCAGGAAAGAAGTCTGGCGCGCCTATCAAAACGTGAGGCTTGAACTTGAGCGCAAAGAAATGGTTCCGCAAATCGTCCGCATCAACGCTCCTTCCGAAGAGGTTCTGAAAATTGCCAGACAAGCGAAACTCGAAACCAACATCTGGTCTTCCTCTGACACAGAAACCCTTGCCGCCGCGCCTTTTTATTTGTTGGCAGAACTTCGCAACGCCGGCATCACCGTACAGGTGGTTTACGATTCGATAGCCGAATTTCAGCAAGCGAGCCAGCAAGGTGACAGCCTTGCCCAGTCTATTGCTGCCGCCCGTCAAACAAGCAATCCTGAAAAGCCTATGCAAGTTCGTATCGCGCTTGTTGACCTTGCGAAAAGAGTGCTGCCCGCCGCAGGCTATTCTGATTGGCTGGGCGATCAAGAAAATATCTTGATGCAAAACGCATCGTTTATCGCTTATCTGGATGTCTTTGCCTCCGACGCTTCCCCTGCGTCCATTAATTCGCACATCGAAGAACAGTACGAGCGCCGGGGCTATCGCTTAAAGGGTTTTTATACGATGGAAGAATTTTCGCAAGTCGTCAGCCGCTTCTTCTCTGACAAATCTTTTAATCCGATAGCGAATGCGAAAGGCAAAATTCAAACGCAAGGCGCCGAAGGTCGTTTTCACAGTTACGACGAAACCTTCGCCGAATTCAAGGCGCTGGCGAAAGCCCATCCGAACCTGGCGCGGGTTTTTACGCTCGGCAATACCTACGAAAATCGCCCGGTTTTCGGGCTTAAAATCAGCAAAGACACGGATGTGGATGATGCGACAAAAAATGACGTGCTGATTACTGGCGGCTATCACGCGCGCGAATGGATTTCCATCGAAGTTCCTGTTTACTTTGCCAATCAACTTCTGAGCAAATACTCGACCGATGATTCGATCAAATATCTCGTGGATCATATGCAAATCTGGATTGTGCCAATCGTCAATCCTGATGGAGTGGTTTACAGTCAAGGCGTGTCTAACGATCAACTCGACAACGTGAGGCTGTGGCGAAAAAATCGCCGCCCGATTTCTTTGGGCGAATGTCTAAACGGCACAGGCGTTGACTTGAATAGAAACTTCGATTTCCAGTGGCGCTTGCGCGGCGATGATCCTTGCCCGCAAACCTCGGATGACACGGGCGCAAGCGACAATCCTGATAGCGAAATCTATCGCGGTCCTGAGCCCGAAAGTGAATTGGAGATCCGCGCCATTAAATCTTTGACCAACGATCCGGCGCGTCATTTTAAAGCGCAACTCGATTATCACAGCTATTCGCAATTGGTTTTGTACCCCTGGGGTTATCAACTATTTGCTGCGCCTGACGCGGGTACGCTCTCGAAACTGGCGCGCAAAATGGCTGATGAAATCCTCAAAGTTGACAACAAACCGTATCGCGCTCAACAGGCGCATAGCCTGTATACGACAACCGGCACTTCGACAGATTATGCCTACAGCGTCAACCATGTCGCTGCTCCTTTCGTGATAGAGATGCGCCCCACTTGCTGCAATTTCAATATCCCGGAAAGCGAAATTCAAATGGCTAGCGAGGAGAATTGGGCAGGCTCGCGCGCCGTTTTGCAATGGGCCTCCGACCCGCCCATCTTGCAAAGCGTCAGCGCCTATCAACGAACGCCGGACGGCAATTTTTCCAAGCTCGTTTATGCGGCGCGTTGGCTTGAATCAGCAGGCAGCAGAGAACTGGTGGTTGACACGCGCGCCCGCGGCTTGGAAAGCGGTCGCTTACAATTGCGTCTGCAATTTTCGAAGCCTATGGATGCGACGGCGACTCCGC
>JANMSG010000734.1:0-3500 GCA_031389065.1 Acidobacteriota bacterium
AAAAGAACGGCTTTAACTGGCGATATGGATTGAAAGACCCCGCCCATTTTGAAGCCGATCCGAAAAGGGCTGGTTATCGAAATCTGAATCAGGCGATCAAGAAAACGCAATCGAAATGTAGCGTGAAACTAATAGCGAAAGCGAAAAAGTGAATTTATTCGGGAGCGCAAACCTCAAAAGTAAGGTTTTATAAATTGCCACCTGCTTTAGCTGATGGATCAGTTTACAAAAGCCAATCGGCTTTAGCCAAAGAACAGGAAGAAATCGCAAGAGATGTACAGTAGACTGTCTAGTCTGCTGCTGTCTTGGTTCGCAAGCCGTTTGGTGACCTGCAAAAGCTTCGATGACCAAATTAACCGCAGGTTGGACAACCTACGGTACTTCACCCGCCTTATTCAGCTAAAGCTTTTCTTTATATTTCCCTCAGACCACGAGCTGAAGCCCGTGGCAATTGATGACAAAACCCTCAGCAGCCTTACTTCTTTGGACTACCAAAGGCTATAAGCGATTCGTTTTGCCATCCGCTAATTCGACCAATCTTTCAATTTGATGTTCGTTAAATCCGCCGAGCTTTCGCGCAATCACAGCAACCGGTGCCTTACGTTTGTGATAAAAACTAATGGCGCGACGACGCTCTAAAATCTTCTTTCGCTCCTCAACTGAAACTTCCGCAGCCGAATCATAAGATTTTTCGCTAGACCCCACACGACCCAGCACCTCGGTAAGTTTCTGTTGCCCTTCGTCCAAAACTCTATCAATCGTCTGTTCATCCTCGCCGTGTAAATAGGCCAGCCAACGCATACCATTCATCATGTGTAAAGATTCATCTGCGCAAATCCAATCCATGATGTGTGCCGTTTGATGATCGCCGACTTCGCGAATCCGCTTGATGCGTTCGTGCAAATTTTCAACCACGTCGCCTTCGACTATGGCGTTGAAGACGGCCAGGCGATCACTAAGCGACATATCGGCGAGCAAATCGTAAAACGTCCAGTCGGGAAAAGCGAAACTGTCGCTTGTGCCGCCCAATTCTTCCAGGCGTTTACCCAAAAGACAGATGTGGCGTTCTTCGTCGCCCGCTTGGGTTGCGAAATCGAGATAAAACTCCCAAGGCATATACGGAAACTCATAAAGCATATTGCCGACTAAAGCGAGACTCGCGTGTTCGGGCATCAAACCATGATGCACCAGCATTACCTGTTTTTCTGGCACCTCGAACTCTTCATATTTCGGACAATGCGAGACAACTTCACCCGCTTGAGCGATGCGAAACTCGCGCCCCAACTTCATAGTTTTCGCACTCTCACGTCGTAGCATCCAAAAGCCTGTTCCCATAGCTCCTACTTCATCGGTTCGCTCATCCGGCACTTCATCCGAGTTGAGCAAAAAATCTACTTCGTCAATGGCTACTTTTAACCAATCAACAAACTCAACTACCGAAGCCTTCAATCTCGTGTCGCAGCCAATCAAACCAGCAAGCGCGTCTTCGCCCCACTTCACCTGCTCGCCTTTTTCTATGATGATTGATTGAAGCATTCGCAAAGTCAGTTCATCGCCCATGGCATCGGTTTCGGCTACATGTTTTTGATAGGCTTGAACGAGCCTTGGTTTGATAGCCAGATAAATCGCACCCAGGAAATGGGCGTCGGATTTGGCGTCGTAAGCGCGTTCAAAAATTTCACGAAAAGCAGGATCAGGAATGTGAATCATCTCCGGCGTCGTGCGTAATCGAGATAGTCTTTCACGCAAGACGCTAGCGTGTCGCGCATCTTGATTTAGATGCCTCCCCCATTTGATTCTGAGCCAACTGGAATCAGTTCGCGGCGTCCAACCGCCAATGATGCGCATCAAATTCGCTTCGATATGAAAAAATCTGGTTAGGCGATTGGCGACGCGGCGAACCGAAAGCCCTCCAAGTTGTCTGCTATCTATGATGTCCATTCTATCTCCAGAAATGATTTCGTTTTTTGAAACGAGAATCAAATAATAGTGGCATTAAAAGCATCAATTACTCTAATCGAAATTTTCTAAATAGGCGATGCTGTGATAGATTACGCGGCGCAGACCTGGTGAACGGCTACTCTGCTTCATCAAAAACAGTATAAATAGCATTGCAATGTAAAACTCCAGACTTGAGGGGAAACTTGTGAAACTATCAATTCTTGATTGGACGATTATCGCCATATATTTTCTTTTCAACTTGGGGATAGGACTTTACTACGCTCGAAGAGCCCGGGGCAGCACATCGGAATTCTTTCTGTCGGGCAGAGATGTGCCCTGGTGGCTGGCAGGCACATCTATGGTTGCTACGACTTTTGCCGCCGACACGCCGCTTGCCGTCACTGGCTTCGTCGCAAAAAACGGCATAGCCGGAAACTGGCTTTGGTGGAATTTTGTGATGAGCGGCATGATGACGGTTTTTCTCTATGCGCGGCTATGGAGAAGAGCGGGTGTGATGACCGACATAGAGTTCGCAGAGTTGCGTTATTCAGGTAAACCCGCGGCTTTTCTTCGCGGCTTCCGGGCGCTCTACCTGGGTCTGCCAATCAACTGCATCATTCTGGGATGGGTTAATTTGGCGATGATAAAGATAATCGAAGTCACATTGGGACTGGAGAAGCGCGAAGCCATCATCGTTGTCATAGGGCTTTTGATCTTCACAGCATTTTACACAACCATCTCAGGGCTTTGGGGAGTTCTGGTCACAGACCTTTTTCAATTCGTCCTGAAAATGGGAATGGTCATCTTGCTGGCTTATCTTTCAGTAAGGGCGGTTGGCGGAATGGATGCTCTCAAAATGAAGATCGCCGCGATGGATGCGGCAAGCGGTCAACAAGGATCGCGCCTGGACTTCTTTCCTGAGTGGGATTCGGTTTGGATGCCGACCATTACTCTGTTTACTTATTTAGGGGTGAACTGGTGGGCTTCGTGGTATCCGGGCGCAGAGCCAGGAGGTGGCGGCTATGTGGCGCAACGCATATTTTCTGCCAAAGACGAGAGACACGGCTTGCTTGCGACTCTCTGGTTCAACATCGCGCACTACGCCTTGCGACCCTGGCCCTGGATATTGACCGCACTCGCATCGCTGATCCTCTATCCTAACTTGGTGGACAAAGAGAGAGGCTACATAGAGACATTGATGGACCCGAATGTCTTTCCTACTTACTTGCGCGGCTTCATGCTGGCGGCCTTTGCTGCTGCCTATATGTCAACGATCGGCACGCAGTTAAACTGGGGCGCCTCGTATGTGATAAACGATTTCTACCGTCGCTTTATCAAGAAAGAGTCAAGCGAGCGCCATTATGTCGTCGCCTCGCAGTTAGTAACCTTGCTCTTGATGATTCTCTCGATGGTTGTGACCTTTTTCCTGGATTCAATTGGCGCCGCCTGGAAAATTCTTCTGGTGACGGGCGCTGGAACCGGCACGGTGCTTTTGTTGCGCTGGTTTTGGTGGCGAATTAACGCCTGGTCAGAAGTCTCAGCGATGATTATGGCTGCCG
>JANMSG010000270.1:0-3778 GCA_031389065.1 Acidobacteriota bacterium
GTCTTTGCATCTTTGACAATCGTGCCACCGGTTGGCGTAGGCGTCTCTTTAGTGATACCTGCGAGTTTCAAAGCGGCGCTGTTAGCCAGTCCCATGTGACCGTCCAGGCGTGTGATAAAAACGGGATTGTCGGCAGTGAATTTATCTATCCAATCTTTGGTTGGTAATTGGCCGCCCCAACGTTCGTGATCCCAATCGCCGCCGCGAATCCAACGCCCTTTCGGCAACTTCGTCGTGTGATTCTTGATGCGTTCGGCGAACTCCTGTGGCGTAGCTGCATCGCGCAACTCAACCGACAGCAGATGAAACCCGCCTTCGATGAAATGCGTGTGGTCGTCTATGAAACCGGGCAGCGCGAGCTTGCCTTGCAGATCAATGACGCCGGTCTTGGCGTCTGCTAATTTTTTAATATCGGCGTTTAAACCAATGGCGAGGATGCGTTCGCCGCTTACGGCAAGTGCTTCTGCCCAAACCTGTTTTTTGTTGCCAGTCCAGATTCGCCCGTTGAGTAGGATCAAATCCGCTTTATCAGCGGCAGCTTCAGTGTTATTCAGGAGTGATCTGTTTTCTGAGAAAGGCATAATGATCAAGAAAGCTATAAGCAGATGTTTCGTTCCTTTCATTATTAGAGTTCCATTCGATACGTAATCGGAAAGCATCAAGAGCTTTCGTCTATCAGAGACTTTGTTAATCGAAAAGCAATAGCAGATGCCTTTTCGATCACGGAAAGTTCCGCATCAAGAAATGCGTAAAGCGCTTTCAACTGATTTGCAGACAAGTCTTCCAGTCTGAATTGATTCCTGTCTTTATAATGGTCATAAAAACCATGTTCAAGAAAACCCAGCCATGACATTTCATCTTCGAGAACACTTTCAGGAAGTCCGCATTTGTCCAAAGCGGGTTTATTCTTCTGTAGCCACTTGCGCCATTCCTGCGCTTTCTGACTATCTCTTCGATAAGCCATAATTCAAATGGTCTCCCATCAATTGAAACTTATAACTTCTTACTTTTCCAAAATTGTTCTGACAGCCGTTTCAATTGTTCGCGGGTCTTTGCGCCTTCCAGTATCACTACATCTTTGTCGCGCAATTCAATGCCGACGAAACCTTCGCTGGTTTCATAGACGCGTGGCTTGGCGTACAAATCCGCAGGTCGTTTGGCGTTGTATCTTTTCTCCGTCCGTTCGCAGTACACGTCGAAAAAATCTTGTGCATCTTTGGCGCTGTCCCAGGTTGTGAACTGCGCGATCAGCAAATCGTTGGTGCGCTTGTCTTCATAGGTCGCATATTTATCGCCGCCCCAACCATCTGCGGCATTGCGTGCTGTATGTTTTACGGTGAACTCCGCGAGCAGGATTTGATAACCGAATTCGCCGTTCACATCTGTGTCAATGCGCTTCCAATTGCTACCAAGCGCGGCAGACAAATCGGCAAGTTCAATTTTTACGGGATTCTCTTTCGCTAAAAATTTTTCCGGGTGCATGACCTGTTCTGTTGAAGCGGGCAAGGTTGCATAGGCTTCGTTGAGGCGTTGCCAACCACCTTTTTTCAACAGTGCCTGCACAAATCCCGCGCCGTAAAAGTAAGGAAACTGCAAACCTTCTTTAAGAACCGTAGGGGCTTTCGATAAGACAGGAAATTTTTTGTTGTCGTTTTCAACCCCTTCTGCGAGCAATAACTCTGTCAGTGGCGGCAATTTGGTGACATCGAAAGGGAGACCTTTTTCAGCGAAGTCGTATTGATACATGATAATCGTTGCATCGCCTTCGGCGAGCGCGTGCGCGGCGGTCTCGGCGTCGGAATCGCCTTTGGGCCACTTATCAAAGCGCTTCAGGTTGAAGTGTTGGTCTTGTAAAGCGTGAACCAATTCGTGAGCGATAACGGTCTTCTGTTCGGTCAGCGGAATCCACGAAGCCAGATAAAAGAACTGTGTTTTCGGGTCATAAAAACCAGCGACCTGTTCCGCCAAAAGGCTGATGATATAGTCGCGCAGTTTGAAATCCGGCTGTAGCATACCGAGTTTTTTCAGCGTCTTTGCGTTCGCCTCGAACTGTGCGGGCGTATTGCTTTCATCAAGGTCGTGTACGACAGAGGCTTTAATTTCATCACGAGTTTTCGCGCCTCTTTTCACAGGCTGTTTGATTTCCAGTTGGCGCAATTTGCTGACGACTTCTAAAATCTCATCCGTGGCTTTTAAAGAGTCGGTGTCGGACTTTGCGATGGAAACCTGACCTTGCCAGGCTGAGACCAGAGAGCCTGTGGTTAAAGCGCAAGCGAGCAACAGCGCTACGCTTGCGGTGAATATTTTTTTCATTCTTTGAAGACCTTTCATTTTGAACTGTGGCTGAGATGAATTGTCCCTTGCACTATAGGCTTTGTCAATTTTGCGGGATGCAGGCTGAGAGTATTTTGCGTGTGGAATGAAGAGTGAGGCTCATTGCGTTACAAAGGGTTGGCTCTAATGAATGGGTTGAAATTCTGTAAGGATTGCGGATCAAATAAGGCACAGTTTTTAAGGTTCAGAGTTACGCCTTTAGGCGTAAAGCGGCGGCGTCAACTCACGCCTAAAGGCGTAACTCTGAACTTGCACTTTTTTTAATCCACAATCCTTACTTCCTATATGCCGATTTTAGCAAGCGCTTTCTAACAACCAAGCACGCTCTTCACGGCATTTGCAGAATCAATCAAAGCTTGCCCTTGAGTCGGCGTTAGCTTCCCGGAGTTGACGAACCCCTGCACCTGATTGATGAACGCAGAGAGTTGATTACAGGCTGCCGTCGTGTTCCCACTGTTCAGGTTATTGATGGCGGCTTCGAGTTTCGAGGTCAGCGCATTCCCTTGACCTGAATTCAATACTCCTTGACTCACCAGATTATTGACGCTGCTGATGATTTGTTGAGTCGCGCTCTGCGGTGTCAACAAGGTAACGCTGAACGAACACGATGCCGTGTTGGGCGAGCTATCGGTCGCCGTGCAAGTGACTGTAGTCGTTCCCGGCGAGAAACTCGACCCCGAAGGTGGATTGCACACCACGCTTACACCGGGGCAGTTATCACTTGCCGTTGGGCTTGGGTAGTTGACCGCTACAGCGCCGCCCGCCGAGTTTACTGTTTGATTGGGTGGGCAAGCGATAGTCGGCGCTTGCGTATCGTTGACCGTAACCGTGAACGTGCAGCTTGGTCCCGCTGTTGTTGTGCAAGTAACAGTGGTTGTTCCGATGGGGAAGAACGAACCAGATGGAGGGGAACAAGTCACTGTGCCGGAGTTTTCAGTGGTTGTCGGAGCGGGATACGTAACCACCGCACCGCACTGATTTGAGTTGTTGCTCCTGGTGCTATTCGCCGGACAGGTGATCGTTGGCGGTTGAGTATCGCTGCCGCATCTGCCCGCGCTGCCCGCGTTGACAATGGCTTGGATTTCGCTGACCGGGAGGGCGCGGTTGTAAATTCCGACTTCGTCTATGATTCCATTCCAGGTGCGGGGATAACCAATACTACGAGTGGCTTCAAACGACGCGCCAATGTTCCATGGGATCGACGCATCGTAGATGATCGTTTTGGTCAGCGCGAGTTGACCTTCAAGCCCGCCATTGACATACAACTTGAAGGTCGTACCCTCATACGTCCCAGCCACGTGATAGAACTGCCCGGCAGGAAACTGATTTGCTGACACAATCACATCAGAGGGAGAAGAGAATAATGCGCCAAACCCAAAGCGGAAGCGATTGTCGAGTGCGCTGCTAGAAGTTAACGGCCTGCGCGTCAAGCTGGCCACCGCGC
>JANMSG010000811.1:0-6221 GCA_031389065.1 Acidobacteriota bacterium
GAACCCCGATGAATATTTTCTGGTCGCCGCAAAATTCGATACAAAAGCGTCAGGCACGGCAGGCGTAGCGACTTTCCTGGTGCCCCGCAGGTTGCCCGACGGCAGTTTGAATCGCCTCTCTTTTACCCGTTTGAAAGATAAACTTGGTACGCGCTCGCTGCCGACTGCCGAGATGAAGTTTGAAAGCGCGACCGCCTTCCCGATTGGCGAATTGAATGAAGGTTTCAAGACCCTGATGAATTATGTCATCAATGCTTCGCGCATTCATAACGCTATCAATGCTTGCGCTTTCACGCATCGAGCCTTTCTGGAAGCGCGAAATTATGCGCGTCAACGCGAAGCCTTCGGACAGACATTGCTTGCCTCGCCGCTCGTTCAAGAAACCCTCATCACGCTGCTTGAAAGAGCCTGGCGCAATCGAATATTGACGTTTCGCTTGATTGCCTTGGTTGATAAAAACGGCATCGCTCCCGAAGATGCAGACGAAGCGATGTGGCAAAGATTTTTGACCAACCTTGCGAAGTATCGCACGGCTTTGACGCTGGTTGATTCGATGCGTGAAGCGATGCTGGTTTTAGGCGGCAATGGCATCATCGAAGATTTCACGATTTTGCCGCGCTTGTTCAGAGATGCGATGATTATTGAAACCTGGGAAGGGCCGCCGAATACGCTTTGTTTGCAGATTGTGCGCGACGCTGCAAAATCGAATCTCTTTGCAAGATTCCAGGCAGAGATAAGAGATGCGCTAAAACGATGGCCGCAGGATTTCCTTTCGTACACGCGCGGTCTTTTTGAAGGCGAGTTCAAAAACTTGAACGAGGCTTTATCAAACCAAGCGTCGAACAACAATTGGCTGATTGCTCATGCTCGGCGCATTGTTGACGCAATGGGCGGACTGATAGAAATCGCCTGGCTTGCACAAATCGCCGGACGTCTCCAAGAGAGTGACGAAACCGCAGCCTTGATAACCTCAATGGCGGCGCGCAATCTTTTTGACAAAGGCAATTTCAATCACCCTGCGCTTGAGTCTCTGGCGCAACATGGCCTGGCGTTGGTTGAAGAAGAGCAAATCCTTTCGGCAGGGATTGCGAATATTTGAAAAGATGATTTACTCATATTTTTCCGGCGGCTGTGCCGCTTTGATGTGCGGAAAGGCTGAGCCTTTCCGAGAATTGCCGCCCCATTCTTGCGGCTACGCCGCCAATTTGGGGCGTAGCCCCGAAGAGAGGAGAGAACGCCGCACGGGGAGTCACAGACTCCCCGCACATCAAAGCGGCACAGCCGCAAAAACACAAGCTGCAAAACTTGTATAGATGCCCATGCTTGAAAGACACAGCTAAATTCAATCCGTCGCTAAGGCGACCAACAGCGGAACCGAATTCACTCACTTAACAATTCGCATAGGAAAGTTCAACAAAAAAGGATTGCCCGGTTTGGTGGCGATGACGAAGAGAGTTTGTGGCAGTTCGTCATCCTGAGTCAGCAGACGCGCTTGATTTTCTCCGGCTTCTTTTTCGGCTTTTGTATAGATCTGGCCTTTGCCTTTTTCAAGCTCCCACTTTTCTGCCACGACACTCCAGTTTTTCTCCCATTTGTTGACTTGCGCGTTATCGAGTTTAAGCAGGCGAGGTCCGATGGTTACTTCCGTTAGCGGTTCCGGCGTGACAATGAAACTTAATCTTTCGCCTTTGTAATCAGTGCGGTCTGATTTCAGTCTGAATGAGGTTTTCGGAATTTCGATGACCCGCCCCGCCGTCACTTTGTTGTTTCCGTTGTAGTCTTTCAGCGTGGGGAAAATTAAAAACGGTTCGCCGAACGTTCCATCTGCATATAGTTCGCGGTCAATGACGTAGAGATAGCCGTCGCGTGGCGATTCAAAACTCAAGCGCACACGGTCTCCGAGCGAAAATACGGTGTCTGAGTCAACGCGAACGGGCGTCCATTCAACACTATTTTCATCTTCGCGTTCTAAAATTCTGACGCTCTTATCGTCAGAATTCACAGAAGGTCGCAATTGCCAAAGCGTCAGTCCTACGATTTCATTGCCGCTTTTTATGTCCGGTTTGTTTTCACCTTTGTCATCAGGTTTGGTTCCAAGCTTATCACCGGGTTTGGTTTCGCTCTTGATTTCCGACTTGGCAATTTGCTCGGCAATCTTTGGGGTTACCCGTTTATAATTCGGTGTCTTTTGGGTTTTACGGGATGATTGTGGACGTTTTTGCAGAAAGCTTGTGTCAATCATCTTTCGCGTGTCGTCATCTTGCAGAGACGGCATGGCGATTGCGGTCAAGCTGAAAATGCAGATTGAAATTGCGCATAAGCAGAGTGAATAGTTGCGTAAAAAATTAGTTGATTGAACGTTCATACTTCTCCTCTTGTTTGAAATACGGGATTGCAAAGTAAATAGATTTTTGTTGGGAGATAGCAAAGACCTCTTCTCCTGGCTTTGCCTTACTGCTTATTTCCATTCGCCTTGCATGACGAAGCCTGCCCAGTAGTAAGGCGCCTGCCATTTTCTCTTTCCCCACATACGCACTTGCGCGGAGCGTAAGGCGGCAGATGGAGTCAATTCTTTTTTGAAGATACGTTTGTAGAATTTCGTCATCAATTCTGCAGTCGCGCGGTCGCTGACGCTCCACAAGCTTACCACTACGCGGGCAGCTCCGGCGTACATAAAGCCGCGCGTCAAGCCGATCAAGCCTTCGCCGCGAATCTCTTTGCCAAGTCCGGTTTCGCAGGCGCTCAAGACCACTAATTCTGCGGGCAGGTTGAGATTGAAAATATCTATAGTGCGCAGAAAGCCCCCCTGGGCTTGCAGATTGCCTTGTTTGTCAATCATCGAAAGCACGATTGCCGAAAGCATAGGCTGTTCGGTATTGATGTAACCGTGACTGGCAAAATGCACATAACGATATTGGCTCATTTGCGGACTGATGGCTGATTCGCGGGTTGCCTCGAAGTCTAAGAGCTTGAGCGCGTCTTTTTCAGGAGCAAGGTCGGCGATGCTGTCAGCTTCCTGTCGCGTGTACGGCAAACGCTTGATGCGGCGCAGCAGCTTGGCTTCCTCTGGCGCGTCTTCATCATCAACACGCTCAAGTATGCGGCTTTCGTCGGGCGTTGCAGAGCGCAAGCCGCTAATGTTTGACGCGAGGTTCAAGGTTTTCGTAACCCGATCATCTTGTTTATCAAAGACCGGATCGGCAACCACAGCCAGAGATTTTTCGGCGGGTTTGCGATCTTTTATATCGCGCCTGAGCACAGCAATCGTTGAGGCAGAGGGCAAACTGATAATTTCGTGATTGACGACTAAAGGCTTGAATCTCTTTTGCTCATCGGGCAAGGGAAGCGCCGCGAAAGGAATGTATTGCAAAGCGCCGTCGGCGACAATCAGCAGACGCTTTTTGCCTAAGAGGGCGGCTGCGGGCGCAAGCAAAATCCGGCTCAACTCGGCTGCGGCTTGCAGATATGCGGCATCGGCTTCTTTGATGCGCTGCTCTTTTTCCTTTGGCGTTTCGCCGATCTTCGACTGATTGCGAGCCGTCAGCAGTTTGTAAACAGCGCCCGCTTTTGTGCTGATCTCTTGACGATTCGGCAAGACAAAACTTGTGATGGAGGTTGGTGTAACCGCCCAAAGATAACTGCGCTCTGCACCTAACGAATATTCTAAAAGCAAGGTCTCTTTATCGAGCGCTTGCTCTTGAATCTCTTTCAGGGTCAACGGCTGCGGTTGCGTCAATGCAGCATAGCGCGGGCTGGTGGCGCGAATCTGCGCCTGCACCTGTTGATAAGCATTTGAGATGTTATCAATTTCTCTGTTTACTTTGGCAATCTCGTCTTTGCTGCGACCTGAAAGTAAGGAATCGGTTATTACTTTGGCTTTTTCGTTGAAGCGTTGTTGCAACTCTTTCTCTTTTTCAAGCAATTCAGGATTTACGCCTTGCCTGATATTGGCGCGATTTTCGGTCAACAATTCTAACAAGCTGCGGGCCCGGGCGCTCTCGTTGACCTGCAAAGCCTTGGCGTCAAGTCCCTGATCGGGACGACGACTATGCAGTTGCATTAAGACATTTACGTAAAGTTTGTAGGCATCTTCCATCGCCGCCAACAGCGACGAGCGTAACTCCGGGTTCAAAACATTCGAGCGCAGGGACTCAATCATCGGAATGACTTCTTCGACGCGCGCCAGAGATTCGTTGAGGTTGTCTCTTTTATCTTCAATGGAAGCAATGAGAGTAAGAGCTTCGATTTCTGCGTTGCGGTCATTGAAAGAGCGTGCAATCTTCAAGGCGCGATTGGCGTTATCCAAAGCTTTATCATACTCTTTGGCGACAAAATAGGCCTTGCCCAGCGCCGTGTAGGCGAGTCCCTGCAACCTTCGGTTATTGCCTTCACAAACCGCGACCGCCTGATTCTCAATCTCTATACTTTTTTGGGGGTCACCCATATTGAGATAGACTTCGCCTAAAACGCTCAACGTAGAACATTGTTCAGGCAGCGCTTTTAACTCGACGCGAATTTTCAAGGCTTGCTCAAGCGCTTCCTTCGCCTTTTGCTGTTCGCCCATCCCCTTATAAGCCAAGCCCATATTATTAAGCGAGTAGGCTTTATTTCTCTGGTCTTCAGCCGAATATTCAAGCGCTTTTTTGTGTCTTTCGAGGGCATTTTTCGAATCGCCCAAATAGAAATAGACCAAGCCTAGATTATTCAAGGTCTGCACTTGATTTCTAAGAGGCGTTGAAATTGCCTTGTCAATGTCAATGACCTGGTTATAGAGGTCCATAGTCTTTTGATATTCGCCCCAGATGCGATAAATCAAAGCGATGTTATTGAGCGTGGCGGCTTCGAAATCCCGATCTTTCGCCTCGCGAACTTGCAAGAGCGCTTGATTGTAATACGCCATAGATTGTTGATAGAGACCTTGCAGTCGAAAGATGTCGCCGATGCGAAACAGTTCTCGTCCTTCCTCTCGCGTGTCTTTGGCGTCGCGCCAAACTTGCACCGTTTGATTGGCAAACTTTTCTGCTTCGTCCGTTTGATTGGTTATCACGTACAGACTCGCCAGATTGCGAAGACTTCGGGCTTCACCCGCTCGGTCTTTGAGGGTACGGCTCAAGGCTAATGCCTGCTGATAATTTTCAAGCGCCTGTTGCGTATCGCGAATCGAAAAGTAAGTGAGGCCGATATCATTGATGATGCCGACTTGTGTGCGCGCGTCATCGGTTTTTTTAATCGCTTCGAGAGCCTGCTTGAGAAAAGCGAGTTCGTTGTCACGCTCACGCTCCAGGCGATAGCTTAACCCTATGCCGCGAAGCGCCAGGGCTTCGAGTTGCGAATCGCCCAGGTCTTTAGCGGCACGCAAAGTTTCTCGATATTTTTCGAGAGCCTTTTTTCTCGCTTCAACAGAGTTCTGATTGAAAGCTACGTCCGCTTGATTCAGAGTTTTCTGGGTTATCTCTTTGGCGCTTGCGGGGCGCAACTCTTCGACCTTGAGTTTATAGGTTCCGACAGGCGCATCTTTCCTGTTTTGTCTGACAATGATTTGAAAATCGGCGGCTGCTTCCGTGACTACGGAAAGCGTTTCACTACCTTGTTTGTTGGTGACTCTGCTGATTTCATTGACGCGGTTGTTGTCCGGCGTGATAACCAGGAAAGCGGCCGCGTTATTATTGCGTTCAAGGCTCAAACGCAAAAGAGAGTTCGCCTCGCAATGAATAAGATAGGAATGTGAATCGACGCCTGCAATCTGTCGTTCGATGGTCTTGCCGACATCAATCGGGCGAACTTCTTGCTTGCTGTCAACAGGGTTCTGGTTTTTTGAAAGCAGAGATTCGGCAAAAGACGGATTGCTGCTAAAAGCAAGAATGCCCAAAGTAATCGCCAGAAAGCGAAGTCTGTTTATTTGTGTGTTGATTGAATGCAACCTATGCCCTCCCTGCAAGAGAGAATGATGTCCCAGAGTTATGAGGAAAACCGACGAAAGAAACTATACATCCGAAATGAAGCACAAGTGAAGCAATAAAGATGCTCGAATGTACGGGCGAGGAATTTGCAGCTTCTCAATAAGCAAACGGTCGTTCGTATCAGAAAGGGTTGCCGCAATAATAAAGTAAGTTGAGAAGCGGTCTGTGACTACGAGGTCTTGCAGTCACAGACCGCTTCTCAACAACGCGAGTTATTTTATAATTCGAGTATGATCAGTGTTGTTACAAGGCAATCATCTT
>JANMSG010000818.1:0-3515 GCA_031389065.1 Acidobacteriota bacterium
GGGCAGCAGCAGCGCAAACTTCGCGGCGGGACTCAAGACGAGCTAACCTCGAAAGCAAAAGAAGACCGCACGAGGTTCGCCATTTGAAACCGCCTAACCTACGTTGAAAGCGAACGCGATACTTGAGTTTCACCTGACTGGCGCTGGCGAGATGCACTTGCTTCAATGCGCCGCCTGAACTCTGGCGGCAAGGTGCTTATCCTCACTTGACGATGAACTAGCTTGTAATTACATTGTAGCTATGAAGACTCGAATTATAAGAATCGGCAACTCACAAGGCATCCGCATTCCAAAACTCTATTTACAGCAGACGGGGCTTGCCGAGGAAGTGGAGCTTGAAGTGCAGAACAGCGAAATCGTAATTCGTTCGGCAGAGCATCCAAGACAGAATTGGGCAGAAGCCTTCCGAGTTATGGCTGAACATGGGGATGACAAGCTTCTCGATGAGGAGTCAAGGAATCTATCTAGCTGGGACGAGGCGGAGTGGCGATGGTAGTCAAACGCTTCGATGTTTACCTGATTAACCTAGACCCAACCATTGGCAGCGAGATTAAGAAAACCCGCCCTTGTCTGGTCGTTTCACCAGATGAAATGAACCGCTACATCAATACGGTGATCGTCACCCCGATGACCACTAAAGGGAGAGCGTACCCGACAAGAGTAAACTGCAAGTTCCAAGGTAAACAGGCTCAGATTGTACTTGACCAAATTCGTACAGTAGATAAAACGCGGCTGGTAAAGAGGCTCGGCAAAGTTGACGCTCAGACACAAACCAAAGTGTCATCAGTTTTGGGAGAGATGTTCGCACCCTAAAAACGCAACCTACCCATGATTTCAGCAGACAACCACGCCTCGACACGAAACCGGCTGCCAGAGCCAGTTTCACGCCACCACTCGAAACGAACTAACGGCAAGAAGCTTCACGCTACGACTCGACAGCAATGTGCAGCGCAAACTTCGCGGCGACGAAACTCAGCCGCTTCGTCACCTTGAGGTCTGACGCTACGAAGCGAGTTCGGCTACTCGTTCTCTCACTTCCGGGGCAAGGCTCACCGCTACAAACCAACTTGCCGGACATAGGAGTTTTTCTCCTTCTTCATCAACTACGGAAACATAGCTGGTCTTGGAAAATTTAATTTCGTAAAGCTTGAGCGGTATCAGCGCGTCGTCTTCGTCGCTCATGCAAATTGCCCAAACGGTCTCAGAAGCATTAGCGGACTGTGACGCTTCAACTTCATATATGAACTCGCGGCTTGGCTCGCCTTCGCCGCGCAAGACCTGTCCAGCTTCAATAATGCTCTGTCTTAAACGCTCGAATCTCTCTTTACTCATGTAACCATTCCTCCACGAGGGCGCGAAGTTGTTTGATTTCGTCTGACGTTACATCTTCCTGTTCATTTTTCGCATAAATATCAAGCAGGAAAATATAGCCTCTGGCGTCAGCCCAATAATAGATGATTCGCGTCCCGCCGCGTTTGCCACGCCCTTCGGCTCGCCAACGCAATTTTCGCAAACCGCCGCTCCCACGAATCAAGTCTCCTTCAGTTGGGGAGTCAAGCAAAAACTCTTGAAGGGCAAAATAACTGCTTTCGGTCAAGTAACGAGAAACGTCTTTTGTGAACAGAGATGATTCTCGAAAGCTATACAGTATGCGCCCCATGAAATGACACTATAGCTGAGTTGCCGAAATGAAGAAAGATACAATCATAAGGTAGGACAGCAAATGTTTTGCGGCAAAGTGAAGCATTTCACAGCAATGTAGCCCCTACCCTTTTACTTTGCTCTCCCTCCAAAATCTTCAGCATCGCTGAGAAAATATCCTCTCAATAGTGGACAATCTCTGACAGAAAAAGTAGTCTATCTATTCACATACATTCAGATTCTTCAAAAAATCTTTTGACTGCTTCAAGCAAAGGAAATGATATCGAGGACAATATGAAAAAAAACAATCTCAGCAGAAGGAAATTCGTCCGCAGTACAACAGGTATGGCTTTAGCCGCAATGATTGTGCCGCGTCACGTACTTGGCGGTACAGGGTACTTATCGCCTAGCGATAGGCTCAATGTTGCTGTCGTTGGCACCGGCGGGCAAGGCGCCTTCGACGCAGCAGAACTTGTTGTCGGAGGCGAAAACATTGTTGCGATCTGCGACGTGGATTTCGGTTATGTTGACAGTTCGATTGCCAGACGGACCAAAGACCGCCAAGGAAAACCTGCACCAGGCTTTATTAAATTACAAGAGGCTTATGCCAAAGCAAAACGTCACGCAGACTTCCGCCGTATGCTGGAATCGCAGAAAGATATAGACGCGGTTCTCATCGCGACGCCAGACCATTTACATGCGGTGGTGGCAAAAACAGCTATGGAATTGGGCAAGCACGTCTATGTCGAAAAGCCTCTCACCTACACAGTTCAAGAAGCCAGAGTGCTGCGTGAAACCGCTAAGCGTACAGGCGTGGTCACGCAAATGGGCAATCAAGGTCATTCCAGCGATGGCGCGCGCTTAATCAACGAGTGGATAGAGGCAGACGTAATCGGTCCCGTGCAGGAAGTTCATATATGGACGAATCGTCCCATCTGGCCGCAAGGCGTCCCACGACCTGCGAAAGGAACCAGACCTCCAGAGGAGCAACGCTGGAATGCCAGAGGACTCTCGAAAGAACTCGCTGTATCCATCGCAGGAGATTATTCAGTGCCTGAAGGAGTGAACTGGGATTTGTATCTGGGACCCGCGCCTGAAGTGCCTTATCATCCCATTTATCATCCATTCAACTGGCGCGGCTGGTTGGATTGGGGAACAGGGGCGTTGGGCGATATGGCAGCGCATTTAATAGATCATCCATACTGGGCGCTTGGGCTGACCTATCCAACTACCGTTGAGGCGACGTCAACTCCCTGGGGTCTTGACGCCAACAACAAACCAGCAAGCTATCCGCTCGCAACCAAAGTGGTTTATCAGTTCCCTGCACGCGGCAAACAACCGCCGGTTACACTCACCTGGTACGATGGCGGATTGATGCCTGCACGACCGGATGTATTGCCAGAAAATGTGCCGCTGATACCCGGTGGCGGCGTGATCTTCGTAGGCAAGAAGGGCATATTGATGCACGAGACCTACGGTAGTAACCCGCGCCTCTTCCCTGCGAACTTGATGGAAAAGGCGCAGAAAGTTCCCCAAAAATTTACGCGAATTGAGGTGGATGAAACCAAATCACCGTTGCACCGTCTGAATTGGTCACGAGCAATTAAAGAGAAAAAACCGTCAACCACACCGTTTGAGTACGCGGCACCACTTACAGAAACGATGTTGCTCGGCATAGTGGCTTTGCGTACAGGTCAGGGCAAAAAGATTGTCTACGATGGCGCAACCGGGCAAGTCACTAACATTGCAGACGCCAATCAATTCTTGCATAGAGAGTATCGAAAAGGCTGGAGCCTTTAAGTGATTAAAAGTTAGGCTTGTCAAAAAAAAGGTTCATCCACCGCAGAGACACAGAGAACAGGGGGCAGTAGGCA
>JANMSG010000845.1:0-1965 GCA_031389065.1 Acidobacteriota bacterium
TGCGATAACTTTTCGCATCTCTGAATCCACAACTTCGCCGCGACCATCGCTGCAATTCAAACAGCGCGGCGAACCTTCGGCAGTCAAAAAAGTAGAAACATTTTGTGCAATCGAAACCTTGCACACTGAACAATGTGAAAGGTCAGGGAAATAGCCAGTCAGCCGTAACAACCAGGATTCAAAATAGCGCAGCGCCAACCACAAGCTCTTCTCCTCTTCAAGGGTTTCGAGCGCTTCAAGCGAAGCCGCAACCAGCCGGTATAACCTTTCGTTCGGCTCATTGTCGGGCAGAAATTCCGAAAGCAATTCAGCCATATAAGCCAGCACACTGGCGGTTTCATAATTGCGCGAAGCGATGTAAAAACTTGAGCGCACGATGTCGCAGTTGGAGACGCTGACAAGGTCGCGCCCTTCTTTGAAAAAATAGGTGAGGACCATTTCTGTGAAAGGCTCAAGCGAAGAGCCGAAACGGCTTTTCATCTTTCGCGCGCCGTGAGCTACGCCGCGAACTTTGCCTGAATCTTTCGTCAGAAAGACACATATTTTGTCGGCTTCAGCCAACGTGTAGGTTCTCAAAACATAAGCTTGCGTGGTCTGCAAAGGCATAGAAAAATCTTTCGATGAAGATTGTAACAAAGAGAGATGGCGGAATACATTGTGCAGGCTTCATCACTTGCTGATGGGGGGCTTTTACTCGATTCGGTAAATCAAGCGATCTGAAATAAATCGTCTCCTTTTTTGCCGCGTAGCGGCGATTGAGTTTAGGCAGGTTTTTCAAAGCCTGCATATAACGGTTGCCAAATGAATCGCGTCGCGTAGCGACGATTGAACTGTAGTCCATAAATGAATTGCCTGAATTCACAGCTCCGCTACGCAGCGAATACGCAGATGTTGTTTTCCCGCCTCATTCAAAATGTCTGTAACTCTGATAAAATTTCTTTCGTTATGTTGCGCGTGTTATATTTTTTATTCGACAAAAGGAGATTTGCTTTGAAGAAAAATATTGCTGCACCGATTACTTTGATTTTATTCGCATTTATTTCTACGCTCTTCGCGCAACAACCGAAGAGTGAAAAACTGACGAAGATTGAACAAGCGCTCAAGGACGATGCGCCGAAAATTCTTTGCCTCAGCGAAGACATTGCGACTGCCGGACAACCCAAAGAAGAAGCTTTCGCTAAACTGGCAGCGAATGGTTTTCGCTCGGTCTTGAATTTGCGAACTGAGGCGGAAGGCGCTGATTTGAAACGCGAACAAGAGCTCGTCGAAAAATCCGCTATGAAATATTTCAACGTGCCTGTGGTTGGCAGCGCGCCGAAAGTTGAAAGCGTCGAAGCATTCATTAAAATTGTCAAAGATAAATCGAATCACCCGATGTTGATTCATTGCGCCAGCGCCAATCGCGTAGGCGCTTTCTGGATGATTTACAGAGTTGTCGAACAAGGTTGGGCAACAGACAAAGCTCTGGAAGAAGCGACACGGATCGGTTTAAGCAATCCTGCGCTAACGAAATTTGCGCAGGATTACATAGCAGCGCACAAGCAGGGAAACAAATGAATGAAGCAAGTATTCTTGATTCATCGAAAAAATTGGCTATCAATTTTTCAGCAGAAGCGAAAGAGCAAAAATTGAGAGCTTTACTACGCAATTATGATTCTGTCATCGTGGCTTTTTCAGGCGGCGTTGATAGCGCTTACCTGGCATATATTGCGCATAGCGAACTTGGCGAACGGGCTCTTGCCGTCACTGGCGATAGCGCGTCTTACCCGACTTTTCAACGCGAACTTGCCGATAAACTGACGACCGAATTTGGCATGGGTCACGAAATCATTTTTACCGAAGAGTTCAACGACGCCAACTACATCAGCAATCCGCCGAACCGTTGTTACTTTTGTAAATCGGAACTCTACACAAAGATGAATACATTTGCCCAGGAGCGCGGCTTTAGGGTGATTTGCGACGGCA
>JANMSG010000914.1:0-21946 GCA_031389065.1 Acidobacteriota bacterium
GCGGTTATGTTTCAACCGTCTCTGACCTGAAAGGTCGTCAGATCGTCGCCCACCTTCTGCCGCCTTCTTCTCGTCGCGGACTCCATCCCGTTGGCCGCCTTGATTTCAATACCGAAGGCTTGCTCATTTTGACCAACGATGGAGAGTTTACTCAACTGCTAACGAAAGCTGGAAATGTGAAAAAGGTTTATCATGTCAAAGTGAAGGGCGAACCGGCTGAAGAACAAATTGAGCGATTAAGAAAGGGCATTCTTTTAGATAAAAAACGTCTGGCTCCTGCTGAAATTAAACTGGTAGAGCGGACAAAAAAAGGTGGCAATTGCTGGTATGAAGTCACGCTGATTCAAGGTAAGAATCAACAAATCAGAAAAATGTTTGATTTGACAGGTCATTCTGTGACCAAGCTAAAACGCGTACGCATTGGACATATCACCGATGACAAACTTCCAGTCGGACAATTCCGCGAATTAAAAATGAGCGAAGTACAGAAATTCTCTAAGCCTGAATCAACCCCTGTGAGAATAAAGCCAAAGAAAATTCGCAATATGAATCCGAAGAAAGCTTCGACGAAAAAGTACAATATAAATCCAAAGAAAACTTCCACGAAAAAGTAAGGACACTTCCCTTACATACAAAATTTTCATTCCTGCATTCATTATCTCAGCACATGATTTTTTTCGTTTCGATGTGTACAATGTTAAGTTCTTATTATGAGATAATTGGTACTTCATTTGTAGGTAGATCTTTTATGAATTTTGAACTGAACGAAGAGCAACAGCAGATTAAGCACTCAATAAGAGTATTCGCAGAAGCAGAACTGCTTCCCCACGTTATGGAGTGGGACGAGTCGCAGCACTTCCCTATCGAATTGCTGCCGAAATTCGCGCAACTCGGTTTGATGGGCGTCATCTTTCCGGAAGAATATGGTGGTGCCGGAATGGGTTACATTGAATACGCGACGATCATTGAAGAACTGGCTCGCGTTGATCCTTCCATTGGTCTTGCAATCGCCGCGCATAATTCGCTCTGCTCCGGGCATATTTACATAGCGGCTAACGAGCCGCAGAAACAGAAATATTTAACGGCACTTGTGAAAGGCGAATATTTAGGTGCCTGGGGCTTGACAGAACCAAGCTCCGGTTCTGACGCAAGTTCTATGCGAACTGTTGCCGTAAAAAAGAACGGCGGTTGGGTAATCAACGGCTCAAAGAATTTTATTACCAACGCGACCTTCGCAGGGGCTACGGTGGCGCTGGCAATCACTGACCGCACGGCAGGCACACACGGCATCTCTGCATTCATCGTCGAGCGCGGCACAAAAGGTTTTTCGGTTGCCAGGAAAGAGAACAAACTCGGTATGCGCGCCAGCGACACAGCATCGTTAATCTTTGATGATTGTTATGTGCCTGCTGAAAATTTAATAGGTCAAGAAGGACAGGGCTTCATTCAAGCGATGAAAGTTTTGGATGGTGGGCGAATTTCCATTGCCGCGCTCTCTTTAGGCATCGCTCAAGGGGCATACGAAGCCGCCTTGAAGTACGCCAAAGAGCGGCATCAATTCGGCAAACCCATCGCAGAATTCCAGGCGATTCAATTCAAGCTCGCCGATATGGCTACACAAATTGAAGCCGCAAGACTCTTGACACTACGATCAGCAGCCTTGAAGGATGAAGGCAAAATTGTGACGAAAGAATCTTCGATGGCGAAACTGTACGCCAGTGAAGTCGCGGTTCGCGTAGCCGAAGAGTCTGTGCAGATTCACGGCGGTTATGGCTACATCAAAGATTACCCGGCGGAAAAATTCTGGCGCGACTCGAAACTTTGCACGATTGGTGAGGGTACGAGCGAAATTCAACGCACAGTTATCGCCAGGCAACTTTTGCGAGCCTGAGCAGTAGCCGGTAGCCGGTAGTCAGTAAGAGGATCATCTTTTGAAATTATTGAGTGGTTCGTAATCGGTTCGTAAATAACATTGACTGTCTACTGCTTCTCAATTCTTAAACTAACTACCGACTACCGACTACCGGCTACCAACTACCGATAACCGATTATGATTGAGAAAATTCTTAGCGGAGAGAAACTAGCCATCGCTCGCGCCATCAGTGCCGCTGAAGACGGGCGCGCGGAATCAGTTCAACTGCTCAAAGAACTTTTTCAGCACACCGGGCAAGCTTTAGTCATAGGCATTACGGGACCACCGGGCGCGGGCAAAAGCACACTCGTTGATCGTCTGGCTACGCATTATCGTAAGCAAAACGAGAAGGTCGGTATCATCGCGGTTGACCCTTCAAGTCCTTTCACAGGCGGCGCAATTTTAGGCGATAGAATACGAATGCAGAATATGGCTACCGACCCAGGCATATTTATTCGCAGTATGGCATCGCGCGGAAATCTCGGAGGGTTGGCGCGTTCGACAGTTGATGCCGTAGCGATTCTTGATGCCGGAGGCTACCATAAAATCATTGTTGAGACCGTTGGCGTAGGTCAGGATGAAGTTGATATAGTCAAGGCTGCGGACGTAACGGTAGTTGTACTGGTGCCCGGAATGGGCGACGATATTCAAGCAATCAAAGCTGGAATCATGGAAATAGGCGATGTCTTTGCTATCAACAAAGCAGACCGCGAAGGGGTGCTCAGAACCGAACGCGAGATTGAAATGTTGCTCTCGATTTCTGAACGTCCTGATGGTTGGACACCACCGATCATCAAGACCGTCGCGACGGAAGACAAAGGCATTGACAGCCTCGCGAATGCGATTGCAGGCTACAAAGAGTTCGTCGCCTCGAACAGCGAAAAAGCGGGGCTGCGTCGCGCCAACATTGCGCAACATCGCATCGTCGAAATGTTGCGCGACCGTTTATTGAAAATCGCTTTGCATAAAGGAATAGACGAAGGCGAATTGAAAACGCTCGCGCAAGCAGTAGCGGACCGCCGTCAAGACCCCTATTCAGTAGTGGAAGAGATCATACAAAAAGTCTTTCGTTCTTAGTTATTCGATTCCATTTTACGTATTCGCGTCTATCTTAACTAAGGATTAAGGACTGAGGGCGATTATGAAAATTGACCATTTAGGAATTGCTGTTCGTTCAATCAGCGACTCGCTGAAGTTTTATCGTGATGCGCTTGGGCTTGAGGTGGAGGCTACAGAGACCGTCGAAAATGAAGGCGTACATGTCGCTCTCATTCCTGTAGGCGAGTCACGAATCGAGCTACTGGAGCCGATTTCAGAGGATACGGTTGTCGGGCGCTTCCTGGCAAAACGCGGAGAAGGCCTGCACCATATCAGTTATGAAGTCGAAGGTCTGGAAGCAAAAGTCGAAGCGATGAAAGCGCAAGGCGTTCGTTTTCTCGAAGGCTATCCGCGGCGCGGCGCAGCAGGAAAGCTGGTGGCTTTCCTGCATCCGTCAAGCGCAAACGGTGTCCTCGTAGAGTTATCAGAAAAAGTCAAAGCGCAATAACTCAAAACATTCGAAATCAAATCGGAATTTTTAAAGGAGAGTAAATGAAAATATCAGGCAAAGCTATTATGGCTATCGCGGTTGTTGCATTTTTGGCAGCAGCATTGTTTTTTTCACAATATAACTCATCATCTTCATCTTCAAGATCATACAACCTATCGGCGCATGACATGGAAGTTCTAGTCGGTGAGATCCTGCCACCACAGCAGCAGCAAGCGCTCGCTTCGAGCCCTGAGCAAAAACAGACGATTGCAAAGCAATTGAAAGAGTTGCTTGCGCTCGCTCAATTTGCAGAGCAAAAAGGATTCGCTGAAAAGCCCGACATCCAATCGCAAATCGGTCTGCAAACCGACCAGGCATTGGGTGAAGCGTTTAACAAAAAGAATCCCGGCGTAAAAATTGAAGACGACGAGATCAATAAATACCTCACGGATAATCCAACTGAGTTTGACGCCTTCCTCAATGCAAATCCTAAGATCAAAGCGGAAGCGCAAGGCCCGCAAGCGGAAGGTCTGAATAAAAAGTTCGCGCAAATTAAAGTGGTTGCCGCACGCGCCCGCCAACAAAAGCTCGACCAGGATGAAGCATTCAAACTTCGCGCCATGCTGGAGCGCAGCAGCGTGCTGGCAAACGCCTATGTCAACGAGCTTCGAGAAAGCGACCAGTTCGTTACAGACGCCGACGTTGAACAATATTACAAAGACAACTCACAAGAGTTTGAAGAAGTGCGGGCGCGTCACATTCTTATCAGCACATCGCCTGAAGAGGAACCACACACGCCACACCCTGGCAAGGATGAAAAAGAGGCACACGGCGACAAGCCGAAAGTGATGACCAAAGAGGAAGCCAGGAAAAAAGCTCAAGCCATCTTAGATCGGATTCGTAAAGGCGAAGATTTTGCCAAACTCGCGGAAGAAAATTCAGCCGATCCGAGTTCGAAAACCAAAGGCGGCGATTTAGGCTACTTCCCAAAAGGAATGATGGATCCGAAATTCGAGGAGGCGGCTTTTACACTCAAGCCCGGGGAAATGAGCGAGCTGGTCGAATCATCTCATGGATTCCACATCATCAAAGTTGAAGATCACAGAATAAAGCCTGTGACCGATGAGGCAGCCAAAAAACAGATCAGCGATAAGGTGAAACAAACCAAACTCAAAGATCATATTAAAGAGATTGCGGATAAGAGCAATGTTCAAGTGGCAGAAGATTTCAATGTGATTCCCAAGCCAATGGAGCCACAACCACAGATGCAAATGCCTCCACAGGGTTCAGGCTCTATGCAACCTCAACCACCGCCGCCCGCTCAAAAAGCTTCTCCTGATAAAAATGAGAAAGCCGGCGGCGCCAAAGACAAGAAGAAGTAGGCCTATTTCCGTCTTCAGTTTTGAATGAAAATTCAGGTCGCTACCTTCTTCAAAGCTCAAGTCGGAATGAAATGCTTTCGACTTAAGAGTAGTAACGTATCGTTTTGCGCGAGCCTTCGCGACTCCGTAATCCATGATCAAAAGCACTATGCTTGAGATAGAAACTGCCCGGCTTCGATTGCGACATTGCACATTGGAAGACTTGGATGAGCTTTCAATCATCAGGTCTGACCCGAGTGTTATGCAGTACATAGGCAAAGGCAACCCGCAGTCCAGACAACAGGTCAGAGAGGTTTTACTTGACATCTCGAATCATTGGCAGCAGCACGGATTTGGGCGTTGGGCGATTGTTCATAAAGAGGAGCAAAAGCTTATCGGACTATGCGGGTTGAACTATTTTGAAGATACTCCCGAAGTCGAAGTCGGATACACGTTGGCAAAGGCATACTGGGGCAAAGGCTTCGCATCGGAAGTCGCGTCCGCCTCTTTACGATACGGATTTGAAGTGGTGAAGCTTGATCGAATCGTTGCGGTAGCCTACCCTGAAAATACTGCCTCACGCAGAGTGATGGAAAAGTTGGGTATGCGTTTTGTGAAGACAACTCGCTTTTTTGATTGCAACTTGGTTTATTACGAGATCTCAAGTCATGAGTATCAATCAACCGATTCTTTATACATTTTAATGCCTTGAAGGCGAGCTTTAGGGCGGCACAAGTTTACGGCTCGAGCCATATTTTGTGCAAGCGAGTCTGCAACTGGCTCTACATTTTTTCGAGGAGAAGAATTCCGTGTTACAAGTAAAGATTGGAGTAATCGGCGGCAGCGGTCTCTATGAAATGGACGCCCTCACTGAGATCGAAGAAATTTATTTAGAAACGCCTTTCGGCAAACCATCGGACGCCTTTATCGTAGGTAATTTGGGCGGCGTTCGTGTTGCTTTTTTACCGCGTCACGGGCGCGGTCATCTGCTGACACCCACAGAGATTCCTTTCCGCGCAAACCTCTACGGGATGAAGATGCTCGGCGTTGAGTGGATTATTTCGGCAAGCGCTGTCGGCTCTTTACGCGAAGGGCTCAAACCGATGGACATCGTTTTTCCCGACCAGTTCTTTGACCGTACGCGACAAAGAGATTCTACTTTTTTTGGCGAAGGCATCGTCGCTCACGTCAATTTCGCTGATCCTGTTTGTCACAAACTTTGTAACATCCTGGAAGAAGTTGCGCGTGAAAAGACGGAAGGTATAGACATTCATCGCGGTGGCACCTACCTCTGCATGGAAGGTCCAGCCTTTTCGACAAGGGCGGAATCGGAAGTCTATCGCGCCTGGGGAATGTCCGTCATCGGCATGACAAACTTGCAAGAAGCGAAACTGGCGCGCGAGGCAGAGATCTGTTATTCGACGATGGCGCTGGTGACGGATTACGATTGCTGGCATCCGGGTCATGATTCTGTGACGGTAGAAATGATCATTGAGTTTTTAACCAAAAACACCAAGAACGCTCAGGTAATCATAGCGGGCGCAATTGAGCAATTAGCCAAAGAACGACACCAATGCGATATTAAGCATTCGCTGAAAAATGCTATCATTACTCAGCGCGATAAAATTTCGCCTGAAGTCAAAGAGCGATTAAAGGCGATCATCGGCAAATACGTAGATTGATGCGAGGAGTCCAACGATGAGTAATCAGACGACGGCGATAAATGAAGACTTGGATCCTATAGTTGAAAAGGCAGACGTGCTTACCGTCGAAACCGTACGTATGTATCCAACAGGATGGATGCCTATACGGGCAAGCGGTCAGATATTTCGTAGTTTAGCCAACCATGAAGAAGAGCATGGTGGCGGTTATGCGATCCAGAATAATGGCGGATTTATTGTAGATTTGCCGAACCGAAATTCATTAAGCCCCAATGCTGCCTGGTATATCGGCGAAGTTGGCACCATGAATTTCCTTCAAAGCGCGCCGGTATTTGCCGTTGAAGTCAGAAGCGAAAACGATTATGGCGCAGATGTTGAATTAAAAATCATCCAAAAGCGCCAAGATTATTTTGCCGCCGGGACGCTGGTCGTTTGGGATGTGGATTTACTCAGCGATGAGGTTGTCAGAGTCTACCGCAAAAGCGAACCTGACCAGCCGACGATTTTTCGCAGAGGCGAAGTCGCCGAAGCCGAACCTGCCGTGCAGGGTTGGACAATGCTTGTTGACGATTTGTTCAAATGAAAAAACTGGGTGAGGTTTCATGAGCACATTAGTGAAAGCAACAATCGAAGACCTCTACAATGTGCCTGAAAAGGCTGAACTCGTAAACGGTGAGGTAGTGCGTATGAGTCCAACAGGAGATATGCCAGCGCGCGCGGGTTTAAAAATCGCTGCCAGTCTTACTTCAATTGAAGACAAACTGAATGGACGAGCTTACCCGGATAATATTGGCTACAAAGTGAATTTGCCAAACCGCGAATCTTTTAGCCCCGATGCATCCTTCTACACAGGCAAACGCACGGGGATGAAATTCCTTGAAGGTGCACCGGTATTTGCCGTTGAAGTGAGAAGCGAAAATGACTATGGCGCAAAGGCTGAGCGCGACATGAGAGCCAAACGCAACGACTATTTTGCCGCCGGTACACTCGTCGTTTGGGATGTGGATTTACTCGGCGAGGATGTCGTGCGCGCCTATCGCGCTGATAAGCCGGACCAGCCGACGATTTTTCGCAGAGGCGAAGTCGCCGAAGCCGAACCTGCCGTGCAGGGTTGGACAATGCTTGTTGACGATTTGTTCAAATGAATCTATGACAGCAATTTTGAATGACGAGGTGAAGTAAGAATTATGTCAATCAAATGTATGAAGTTTTTTGTAGCAATCTTTTTTCTCGCAACCCTAAGCCTTTCAGTTTTCGCGCAAGGGCCTGCAAAAGGGAAACTCGATCCTGACCGCGACCCTTTGCTTGAAGTTGAAGCCAAGCACAATCTTGAAGTGGCGCGTTGGTCTATCGCGAAACGCAAAGCTTACAAAGGCGGGCTTGATAGACTTCAAGAAATCCTCGACACCTATCCGACTTTTTCACGAATAGATGAAGTGATTTATTGGATGGGCGAAGCAAATTTAAAAATGAATAATCTTGAGAAAGCGGCAGAGTTTTATAACAAGCTGCTAAAAGACCATCCCGAAAGCGAATTTGTAAAAAAGAGCAAAGAGCAGTTAGAAAAATTAAAGCCAGGAAACGGGTAACAGGTGACAGGGCACAGGGAAAAGAGATCTCTTTTCGTGCTATTCTAATTGTTATCTTAAAGATGACGAAGAGTTTAATATGTCTCCCTGTCCCCTGTAACCTATACCCTATTCAATGAGGTGAAAGCGTACATGTCAATATTGGTAGTTGGTTCCGTAGCCTTTGATTCAATAAAAACACCCTTCGGAGAAAAAGAGCATATCCTTGGAGGTTCGGCAACCTACTTCAGCGTCGCCGCCTCTTTTTTCACGGATGTTCGCATTGTCGCTGTCGTAGGCGATGATTTCGGTGCACCAGAAGAAGCCGTTTTCAATGAACGCCAAATCGTCATCTCTGACCTTGAGCGCATCAAAGGGCAACAGAGTTTTCATTGGCGAGGCGAGTACGGCTACGATTTAAACGTCGCTCATACTTTAGACACACAGTTGAATGTGTTTGCAGACTTCAAGCCCAAACTTTCTGATGAGGCGCGCAAAACGCCTTATCTTTTTTTAGGCAATATTCAACCAGAATTGCAAACCGAGGTGCGCGAGCAGGTAGATGCCAAACTGATTGCCGCCGATACCATGAATTATTGGATTGAGAGTGCAAAGCCCGAATTGCTTGAGATGCTTAAAGGCATAGACGTTTTGATTATCAACGACGCCGAGGCGAGAGAGTTAGCCAAAGAAGCGAATTTGATAAAGGCAGCCAGACGCATCCTTACCTTTGGTCCGAATCGTTTGGTCGTCAAGCGCGGCGAATACGGCGCGGCAATGTTTACGGAAAATTCATACTTTGCCGTTCCCGCTTATCCACTAGAAGACGTGTTCGACCCGACAGGTGCAGGCGATACCTTTGCCGGTGGCTTTATGGGCTATGTCGCGGCTGCCGATTCAACAGACGAAGCGACGATGCGACGGGGGATAATTTACGGTTCGGTGATGGCTTCCTTTAACGTAGAGAAATTCAGTTGCGATAGAACGCGAACTTTGACACACAGTGAAATACAGGCGCGTTTTCAAGAGCTTCGCGCAATTACCCATTTTAACGAGGGTCTACCCCCTAATCGGTTAGCGGCAAAATAGAAGGCTATTTTTTCTTATTCGGAAATACAGATTGAACAGGGCTTGAGTCCGCGTTCCATTGCCGCTGATTCGCTCAGAGCAATGCGCGCGCAATTTGATGAAAGATGCTTTGAAGTATGAAAATGGGCTTTGTCTGTTGAGCAAGAGAAGACAAGCTTTGATTCTTTATTCTGTTTCGCAGTTTCAGTTGTCGCCACGGCATTGGTGTTTGCAAAACTGATATTTGATGGCGATGAAGATACCGAAGAGACTTGCGTTGGTTTAATGATGGTGTGGCGATAATCAAGCTCTTTTTTCAAGTAACAAACCCCCACCCAACCAGCGCAAAGCAAAAAAGCTAACATCGAAAAAGAGATGAATTTTCTAATGAACATCAAGGGGTGAAATCCATGCATAGGGGTTCGGGCTTGGAGGCTTGGCATTTTCGTTTCCTTTAGATTTTCCTGAGAATCTTAATGAGGAAGCGAAAAATTATCACAGGTGGAAACCACGGTCAAGCTTTTTTTAGCATTTGAAAGTAGGCAGATTTTCCTCGATCGGAAATAAAATAAAAAGAGCGTGAGATAAAATTGAAAAATATGAAATTCACAAAGCTGCAAGGTCTAGGAAACGATTTTTTAATCATTCCTGTTGACGATCTAACCAACCTCGAAAAGCCCGAAGAACTGGCGCAAAAGATCTGCGAGCGACATTATGGAGCCGGCGCAGATGGTATCGTTTTTGTTTCGCAAACTCAAAATAATGAGGCAGATTTTGCGTCTCGCATTTTCAACGCCGATGGCAGTGAAGCCGAAATTTCAGGCAATGGAACGCGCTGCGTCGCCGCATATTTTTATTACCAAGAGATGTGGACAGCACCAGAAATCAGAATTTCAACAGTCGCGGGGGTAAAGATTGGTCGCTTAGTAGAACGCGAAGATTTGCGATTCGATTTTGAATTTGATATGGGCAAACCAAAACTTGCGAGCAATGAAATTCCTATCGCCTTGGACGAGTCGCTTGAGCAAATCGTGAAGTATCCGCTGGTGATGGGGGGCGACGTTCAAGAGATCACCTGTACTTCAATGGGCAATCCCCATTGTTCCGTGTTTGTGTCGACGCTTGAAGACATACGCATAGATGAGCTAGGGCCACTGCTCGAAAACCATCCAGCGTTTCCACTTCGCACCAATGTTGAATTCGTTCACGTCATTTCACGTGAGGAGATTGAAGTCTTATTTTGGGAGCGCGGCGTGGGTCGCACACTCTCATCAGGAACAGGCTCCTGTGGCGCTTCCATAGCGTCTATGTTGAACGGCTACACAGAGCGCAGCATTCGCGTCAAGACGCTGGGTGGCATTTTGCGCGTCGTCTGGCAGGAAGACTACTCCGTGAAACTCACAGGTTCGGCAAAGGTGATTTACGAAGGTGTCTGGCTGGGATAATAGATTTTGTGACTTATTCATCAGTCTCCATTAGTAAAGAAAACTGACAAAACTATTGCACTGACTCACTGTGTGGCATATCATCCGAGCGTGTATTCAAATTGAATGCGGCGCGCAACTTATGGCGCATTCAATGCTTTTTAAGAGCCTGCCCCTATTGACTCGATTGAATCAAGCAAATTAATCTTTACCACAAGAAACCTTTCCAGAGAGGCTGTCATGAAAAAACTATTTCGCATCTGCGCCGTTCTTTCTTTAACGCTATTGTCAGCTTTCGCCACTTTTGCTCAGGAAGTGCCTTCAAGAGCAGAGTACGAGTGCATCAGGCTTATGAGTACAAGCAAAGGGGTCCCGCCCGGTCCCCCTGATAAAGCGATTACTTATCATCATGTTTGGGTACCAAATCTCAATACTTTCAGATTCGCTTCAGGCGGACTCAACTTAGCTTACAATGTTGAAGGCACCGGGAAAGAATTGGTCATCGTTGTTGCAGGCGGTCCCGGTCTGCCGCGCGAATATTTTCAACCGAATCTTTCGCCGCTGGGTCGCTACATGACTCTAGTTTATTACGACCGACGCGCAGACACTCTCAGTTCAAAAGCGCCCTTTGGTTTTGTGACTGTTTCAGAGATGGCAGACGATATAGATGCGCTTCGCCAAACGCTTGGTTACAATCGCGTCACGCTGCTTGCCCATAGTCTGGGCGGCGCAACCGCTCTCGATTATGCGTTGCGCTATCCAACACATGTAAAGCGCTTGATTCTGGTTGGCGGATCAGCCGTTCTGGAAGATCAACGAAATGTTGAGAGACGATTGGTACAAGCGCTCAAGCCCGAACAACTGGCAACCTATAACGCAAATGATGGGCAAGGTCGTTCTACCATCTCTTGCGATCAGGTTCTCAATCGGTATCGCGCGCTCTTCCCTGCCTACTTTCACAAACAACTGGAGTCACGTTATCAAGAGATAAGTTTGTATTCGGTTTACTTCGATGCCTTGGCGAAAAAGCTGGTGTTTGCAAGTAATGAAGGACCTTTCGATTTTCGCGCAAGACTAAACGAGATCAAAGTTCCTACGCTTGTGATTCAAGGCAAATTCGATTTGGCTACCACTATGAACCAAGCCTTAGAATTGGCGAAAGGTTTGCCGAACGCTCGACTCGCAGTTTTGAATCATAGCGGTCACTTCCCTTTCATCGAAGAGAATTTCATGTTTACTGAATGGGTACGCCAGTTTATGACTGGCACCGTTGACTTGCAGGATGATTTAATATTGCCGCAAGAGATCGCTACTCCGGCATTCGATCTAAAGATAGACGCAATCGATCCGGCAAGCGGATTACCCAAAGGTGTGCCGGGCAGCATACCGAGAAACGGCAGAGATAATTAAGAATCGAGCAAAAAAAGGCTGTTTGATAGCAGGATTCAAAGTTGAGATTGTATTCTCAAAATTGAATCCTGCTATTCTAGTTTTATGAGTCACGAGTTAATCGCATTCGTCACCGTTCCAAACAAAGAAGAAGCTTCGAGCCTGGCAGAAATTCTGGTCTCAGAAAGATTATGCGCCTGTGTGAATATCCTTCCGGCAATCGAATCCGTTTACAGCTGGGAAGGCAAAGTCACTAAAGACAGTGAACTGTTGCTCATCATCAAAACAACAGATGAACGATACGAAGAGTTGGAACGACGCATAAAAGAACTTCACAGCTACACCACGCCTGAAATCATCGCCATGAAAATTGAACGCGGCTCACAAGCTTACCTTGAATGGCTGCGCCAAGCCGTTTCACCAGAAGAATGAAGAGAGATTGGCGTCCGAGCAATCTGCTTGCCGATTCAGCGATTCCCCAAAATAACAAAGAGAGAAGGAGATGAATCAACTCCTTCTCTCTTTGTTTTTTGAGGGATGAATAATCTGAGTCGCGCTGGTCAACTATAAGTTACTCGGCTTCAAGCAAGCGGCTCCGGTGCCACCGATGTTGGGCGCAGCGCAGGAACCAAACCGCGTGGCGGCGCGAAGCGGAAATCAAAAGAACTAACTCCGCGTGCTATGCCCACCCAGCCCCGCCTTATCCCTCTACCTTCGAAGTAACTTGGCGGCGGGGCTGGGCGTTCTGGAAGCCGCGCCCAGTCCGCCCTGTTTCTGTGTGACGGTTATTTTGTCAACCGGGCATTGAGCCGGGACTTGTTTGCGCTAAACGCATATTCTCCCCGCTGGATGACCCCGCTCCTGAGTCCCAACTTATTGGCAATGTCCGAGCTCAGTGGGATGTCCTCATCAATAAATAATGTGGGGCCTTCTTCCGGAGCCTTCTCCAGTAGCCTGATCTCCACTTTCCCATCATCAGTCCTGCTCAGCTCAGCTCTGACAACTCTATCCGCCCTGGATATCTTGCCGACAGTGATCTTACATATTCCAAACCCTGCGCATTTTTTGCTTGCCCTCCCAAAGTAAATGGAGATCGAGATTTTCGGAAATTTGAACTTCTGAGCCTGAAAAGCGACGGCATTGCTATTCGGACTTGCGTCCGCTGTGCTTTGAGCTGACGGCCACAATAATCCTGAGAGCAGCATAAAGCTCAGCACTAATAGCATGACAGCAGGTTTGAAAATTCGCTGCGACATCTTCATTGTTTTTCCTCCATTGGTGTGATGGTTCATTATTTTGGAAGCCCCTGCCGCAACGGCGCTAGACTCCCCTTCTCTTTGTTCCATATATCCGCTCATGAGTTTTTCTCCTTTTTCGATAAAGATCTTCAAGCGAAGATCAAAGTTGATTGGTTATGGCTCACGGGTAAAGCTTTGATTCTCTCCGAATCACGCGCCTGCCGGAGCAACAGGTGAAGCGGGCAGCGTCTCTCGTTTCAAATTACCCGGCTCCAAGCAAGCGGCTCCGGTGCCACGGATGCTGGGCGCATTGAAAGCCGGGTGTGTCTCGCCAACCCGCGTGAAATGTGCGTACTGTGCTCTGGTCAATTACAAGTTATGCCACTTCTCATTGTTGGCTTCGTTCAATTCCGTGACGATGCTGGTTGCGTCAACATTGAGTTTGAAAGTGGTGTCCTTGAGAGCCACATTATTCGGCAAAATTTGCGCAGCGTTGATAACCACTACTTTATCTTGTCCCGGTAGAATCGCCGGAAGAATAATCTGAGTGGTTCTGCCAACCGGAATTCCGTTGATCTTGCGGATCGTCAAACGCAACACACAAGGGGTTGAGGCTACATTACCAATATTCACAATTTGAACCTTCACAGTTTTATTGAGAATAGGCGATAACGCATAGTGTTTAATCGTTAAGTCAGCTTTCCCGTGTGGCGGGGTATGAGGAAAACAAACTCTATTCGATTTATAAACTTTGTTCAGCCTGCGATCTGTCATCACGATGTGAACACAGGGCGGGGGATCATCGCCTTTTTTAACGGCGAACCAAAGTTGTGTCAGGTCTTGCGCCTGTCCAAGCGCGCAGAAGCCATAGATTCTCTGCCCATTCGATGAATCGATCACATCAATCCAGGTTCTCGATGCGCTTGCATTCGAGCCACAAGCCGGTAGGCTCGGCGCGGCCGCAAACAAGGCATTTGGATAGGCTGAAAAATTCACGACCTTGAGATTGTATCGAACCCAAGTTTGCCCATTCGCCTGGTAAACTTCTTTCCCTGTGAAAACGAGTTTAGGGTCAGGCAGGCTGATCGCAATGAGCTTTCCATCAGGGATCTGCACACCTGGTTTTGCAAAAACGAATTGGCACAAGATAAGCGTCATCAAAACGCTTCCTAATAATATTTTCCTTCTGTTCATTGTCTGTTTCTCCTTCTCAATCTATTTTTTTATTGGCAGTCCAAATCCTTCGGCTGCTTCTTTCTTACAGGCATAGAGTAACCGGAGCTGACGAACAGGCAGTATGAAGCGACTCACAATTGAGATGTGAAATAGGTCACACCAAATTCTCAGGCAAAGTGAAGGTTCTCTTGCCTAATTTAAGGGGTGGTCATAATATCTTTGCGAATTTATGAAAAAAAATTTCATCGCTTGTCAGGCATTTCAAGAAAGCTCACGTCTGAGCGATTCGTAATCTTCAAGCGGAGATTTATGAGCTTGCGGCAAGATCTTGAATTCTAACAGGAGGATATTCCATGAATCCTTTCAACCTAAGTGGTTTAGAGTTTCTACTCTTCTACCTTATTCTCTGCACAATCGTCATCGTCGCGCTCGTTCATTTGCGACGCGCTGCTGAATCCGGAGGAACCCCGAAAATAAATCTCTCAGACCCTTACTTGATTGCTTATTTGCGAGGCGGCAAAAATGAAACTTTGCGTATTGCCACGCTCTCTTTGATAGACCGCAATCTGCTTACTGTAAACAACCAGACGGTGCAAACCGCCGAGAATGTTTCAATAGATATAGCTAGTGTTCCTCTTGAACAGAGTATGCTGAAGATATTTGCAAAGGGGTATTCCGCAACTTCAATTTACACAAGCCCGACTTTAGATGAAGCTTGCCGGTCCTATGAGCATCGCTTAAAGCAGGATGGATTGCTACCGGATGACAAAACCAAAGAAAAGCGCCGTAACCGTCTGATCTATGCGTCAATAATTATGCTTGGAGTAGGAGTTGCCAGAATTGTTCAATCGCTTGCTACAGGACATTTCAATCTACTCTATCTCATTTTGATGATGATAGTCGCAGTGCTTATCGCCAGGGCATACCATTCACCAAGACTGACGCAAAGAGGAAAGAATTTCTTAGAAGACATTCAGACGCTTTACGCTCATCTGAAATATGCCAAGCTGAATCCACAGCGCGGCAGCGCCTCAACCGACCAAATGATGCTCGGTGCGGCAGTATTCGGGATAGGCGCACTGACATTGGCATCAACTTTCGATCACGCACAGACGCTATTCCCAAGAGCTACAGAAAATTCAAACCCCACAAGCTCATCCTGTGGTAGCTCCTGCGGAAGTTCCAGCTCTTGCAGCAGTTCAAGCTCTGACTCTAGCAGTTCAAGTGGCAGTTCTTGCAGCAGCAGCAGTAGTTCCTGTGGTGGTGGTGGCTGTGGCGGCGGTGGAGGTTGCAGTTCATGAAAACCGTTGCCGATAGAGTTGGCTTGGGATGGCGGCGCGAGTTAGTCGCAGGTATCTTTGCTAATCTTGACCGCATAGATGTAGTCGAAGTCATAGCCGATGATTTTTTTGATGCGCCACAACGCGAACGTAGAGCCTTACGCACGCTCGCAGCCCAAACGCCTGTGGTGCTGCACGGTGTAACGCTTGGGCTTGCATCATCCGTGCAAGCCGAAACCAAGTTGCTGGAAAAATCTGCGCGACTCTTCGAAGAAGTGCGCCCGGATTATTGGTCTGAGCATCTGGCATTTGTTCGCGGGGGTGGAATCGAAATCGGGCATCTGACGGCTCCGCCAAGAACCAATTCGACGATTGAAGGGGCGGCTGAAAATCTTGCAAAAGCAACCAAAGTTGTCGGCGTCGCGCCGTTAGCTGAAAATATAGCGACCTTGATTGACCCGCCCGGAAGCCATTACGACGAAGCAAGCTGGATTGCAGAAATTTTGCATTCAAGCGAATGTGATTTGCTTCTCGACCTTCACAACCTTTATGCAAACAGCTTGAATTTCAATTTTGACCCACTTACTTTTCTGGCACAGATTCCACCAGAACGAATCAAAGCGATTCATCTGGCTGGCGGCAAATGGGTCAGCGCGCAAGGAACAAAGCGTTTGCTTGATGATCATTTCCACGATGTTCCTGATCCGGTTTTTCAGCTATTAACAGAAGTCGGCGCACGTGTACCGCATCCTCTCACCGTGATACTGGAGCGCGATGGCAATTACCCTTCGATTGACTGTTTGCTCGAACAACTTGATTCTGCGCGCCTGGCTTTGACTCAAGGGCGGAAACGGCAGGCGTTACAATCGAATGAGGCAGCAGCATGAGTGCGCGAAATCTTGAGGCATTCCTTGCAAAAATTTATGTGGACGAGAAAGCGCGCGCTAAGTTTTTATTAGACCCAGGCGGCGAAGCAGGCAAGGCAGGTTTATCTGAACAAGAGATTTCAGCGCTCGAAAAGATTGATAAAGTGGGTCTCGAACTCACAGTTCAAAGCCTTCAACGAAAACGCCAGCATCGCCACAAATAGAGTTTAAATAAAAGAGTATTATTGCTCTTCCCTTTCACTCAATGTTTAAAGTGGCGCATACCTGTGAAAACCATCGCAATATTATGTTCGTTAGCGGCGGCGATAACTTCTTCATCGCGCACAGAGCCGCCGGGTTGAATCACCGCTGTAATTCCAGCTTTTGCCGCTTCATCCAGTCCATCGCGGAACGGGAAAAAAGCATCAGAGGCGAGCACAGATCCTGCTAGAGGCAACTGCGCTTTCATCGCGCCAATTTTCACAGAATCAACGCGGCTCATCTGACCTGCGCCTACGCCTACCAGTTGACCTTCTCGCGCATAAACGATGGCGTTCGATTTGACGTGTTTCGACAACACCCAGGCGAAACGCAGTGCCCGCATCTCTTCTTCGGAAGGCTTGCGCTCGGTAACAACTTTCAGATTCGCTTCCTCAATCAAGCCGCGATCTTTATCCTGAACCAGCAAACCTCCACTAATTGACCGTATATCAAGCTGCGTTTCGTTACTTGTATCTTCACCCATTCGCATCAAGCGAAGATTTTTCTTTGATGCAAGAATATCGAGCGCCCCTTGATCGTAATCGGGCGCAACTATCGCTTCAAAAAAAGTTTCAGAAATGCTTTGAGCAGCCGCTTCCGTGACCGTGCGGTTGAAACCTATGATGCCACCGAATGCGGAAACCGGGTCGGCTGCTTTTGCTTTATCAAACGCCTCTTGTACGTCTATGCCAAGCGCCGCACCGCAAGGATTCGTGTGTTTAATAATTGCGCAAGCTGTTTCCGAAAAATCTGATGCGAGCGCCCAAGCCGCTTCAAGGTCAATTAAATTATTGAACGACAATTCTTTGCCTTGCAGTTTTTCAGCGCGCGCAATTCCCTTTTCCTCGCCATCGGTCACATAAAGCGCGGCGCGTTGATGTGGGTTTTCACCGTACCGCAAGCTCATCTCTTTCTGAGCAAAGATAGTCAGACGCGAAGGTAATTCCGCAATCCTGGCAACATTCAAGCCTTTGGCTTCTTCATCAAAAATCATTGAATCAACCAGGAAGTTTGCGATTGCTGAATCATACTGCGAAGTCGTCTCGAAGGCTTTTCGCGCAAGCTCGAAGCGGGTTGGAAGCGAAACGCCTCCGTCGTTGGCAGCCATTTCATCAATCACCAAAAGGTAATCGGTTGGTGAAACAACCACCACCACATCGCGAAAATTCTTAGCCGCAGAACGAATCATTGAAGGGCCGCCGATGTCTATATTCTCAATAGCCTCTTCAGCAGTCACATTTTCTCTGGCTACGGTTTCGCGGAACGGATAAAGATTTACGACTACTAAATCAATGTATTCGATGTCGTTTTCCTCTACCTGTTTTTGATGACCTTCGTGGTCACGAATCGCCAGAATGCCGCCGTGAACTTTCGGGTGCAAAGTCTTCACGCGCCCGCCTAAAATTTCCGGGAACCCCGTGAGGTCTGAGACATCACGAACTTCAAACCCCGCATCCCTGATCATAGAAGCGGTGCCGCCTGTCGACACCAACTCAATCGAAAAAGGCTTGAGCAGTTCAACAAAATCTAAAATTCCTGTCTTGTCCGATACGCTGATTAAGGCTCTCTTTATCTTCTTCAAAACTATTTCCCTCAGTGCGCTGCTGCGCTGTGTTGTTCGTAAGCTTTCGTGTCGAGAATCGTTTTGATTTCTCTAACGATTAATTCAAGCTCTTCATCTTTGGTATAAAAATGCGGAGCCATGCGAATGCCTGCGCCCGGTCTGAAATCAACCAGAAAATCGCGCCGCAAAAGCTCTTTCGTCACTTCATAGCCATTCGGCACATCAATGATAACGGTACCGCCGCGCACATCTGAATTTCGCGGACAGTTGATTGTGAATCCGGCTTCTTCAGCCAATTCAATCAACTTCGTCGTCTGCCTTACTGATTTGGCTCTGATGTTACCAACGCCTACTTCATTGATGATTTCGTAGCCAGACATCGCCGCATACATCCCAGGCACATTCGGTGAACCGTTCAAGAAACGATAAATATCATCGGCGTAATAAATCGGTCCGACAACAAAATCGAAAGGATGTTTGTGCGCCAACCAGCCGGTGTTTCGCGGCTCAAGTGTATGCCACAAATCAGGGCGCACATATAAGTATCCCGCGCCAGGTCCGCCGCACAACCACTTCACAGAACCGCCTGTCGCAAAATCAACATTCGCCTCTTTCACATTCAAAGGCACGGTTCCTGCCGCTTGATAAACATCCGCGACAATTAGCGCACCTACTTCGTGAGCGCGTTCAGCAAAAGCTTTTATATCTTGAATAAAAGCGCTGCGAAAAAGAACGTGCGAGACGCTGACCAACAGAGTCTCTTCGTCAATCGCTGCGAGCATCTTTTCGAGCGGTATCGTGATGCCGTCTTCGGAAGGAACCGTCACAAATCTCGCGCCCTGTTTTTCCATAGCGTGATAGATGTAGAGGTTCGAGGAGAAGTTCATGCTCTCGGATACAATCTTGTTTCGTTTACCGGAAAAGTCCAAACAGGAAAGGATCAGCGATTGACAAACAGAAACATTCTGATGCATCACCACAGAGTTTTCATCCGCGCCAATTATTTTTCCAACCAAATTGCCAACCGTGCGAGGCATATCCCACCAACCTTCATCCCAGGAGCGTATGCTTCGCGTTTCCCACATATCCGCGTATTCGTTCAAACGCTCGCGCGTGCGTCGAGGCATCGCGCCAAGCGAATGCGATATAAAATAAACTGTGTTTTCAAGTGAAGGAAACTCTTTACGCCATTCTAAAAGTTCATCCATAATTTTCCTCCTAAATCAGTCCTTATATTTACAATTCCGCTCTCGCAATATGCAATGCCAACGCAAGACCAGCGTATCGGCTTAACCCCATTGGTTCATAGCCAAGAGATTTCGCGGCTGCATCGCCAAATAAACAGGTCATAATTGTCGGGTAATCTTTGGATTCAAGAAAGGGCGTGATGACTTCTTGAGTATAAGCTAAATCGTCAACCTCCAGCGTAGGCTCTGTACAATCTGCCATTGCCATCGCATAGCCCTCTTGTGACAATATCTCTCCGAGCGTATAAGCGAATCCCTTCATTTGAATGTGTGTTCCGCGATAGATGGTCGTCAACACTTCTTCGCGTGTAGTTTTACCCGATGGCGTTGCGCTCGTCCATAACAAACCTGTTAACCAGCCACGTTTAAAATAAGCTTTGCTTCCAGAGCGATGCGTGAATTCAGTCGAATAATGATTCGTCCAGCCGCCCATCAGATCATCCGAGAGAATGAGTGTCACCTTAAATTTGCCCGGAACTTGCCGGAGTTTTGTTGTTGCTTCTGAAACTGCGGCGACAGCTAAGCCATCTGCATCAAGAGCCAGATATTCACTCAGCAAGGCTGGCACATGGTCTTTACCCATTGGGTTCATCGCCGACATTGGAAATTTTATATCGCCGGTTTCCGAATCAACCATCGTCCCAAGATAAGCCTGAAACCGCTCCAACCCGCGAGGCATAAGATATAATTCATGCTGCACTTTAAGCAGCGGGATATATTCAAGATGCATAACTATTTCTCATCAATAAAAAAATTATCTCGTTGTGGCGTCGTGCATCGGGCAACCACCGGTTGCATTGCTTAAATAAGTTCTGAGTTCCCAAAGGTCAGGGAAGAATTTTCTGTCGGTTGTTGATTGCAGATAAGCAACCCCTTCGCTGCCACCTGTACCAACTTTGGTGCCAATCATTCGTTCAGCCATCTTGACGTGATGCATGCGCCAAATCACAAACGCTTCGTCAAATTCAATCAAGCTTTCTGCCAATAGAAATAAATCATACTGCTTTTCAGCCTCTTGATAAATTCGTATCAATTCGCCAATGCACTTGTGATGCGCAGCCGTGTCCTCTGGCGTCGTTTGCTCAGGCAGGTCGAAACCGCGCCGTCTCAACAAACTATAAAAAGCATCGCGTACTGAAGGGTTGTTTAGCCTCTTTTGAAGCCGCGCATAATTTGCTGACTCCTTATCAAGGTTGTTCAAAAAATTAGCATCTTTCAACCCGCAGACAGTTTCAATCTCGCGAAATTGTGAGGATTGAAAACCGCTTGCGGGCATCAGATGATCGCGAAACGTCAGAAAATCCATAGGCGTCATAGTCTCAAGCACGGCGATTTGATTGACCAGGATACGCTGAATTTCTATACAACGACGGATCAAACGAATCGTGCCTAAGACTTCGTCTTTATCAAGTTTCGCAATGATCGTATCGAGTTCATGAAGCATCTGTTTGAACCAGAGTTCGTATACTTGATGAATGATGATGAATAATGTTTCATCGTGTTGCGGAGGATCTGAGCGCAGATGTTGAAGATTGATCAACTCATCTATTTTCAAATATCCGCCGTACGTTATCCCGTCTTCACTTTTCTTAAAAGGCAAACCAAACGACATGAATTTCTCCCTTACAATTGCGCATTTTATTTGCGTGCTACGGTAGTGCGCTCGTCGCCGAATCAAGGCGCGCCACACTCAAGCTCACTTCGTTAGATTTTTCAGAGCGATTGCCGGCGAGATCATAGGCTTGAACGAAATAAGAATAACAGCGTCCCCCAACCACATAAATGTCATAGAAATGAGTTCGCTTAATCGCGTGTAAGCGCTCGTATTGGCTGCCGTCTTCACTACGAAAAATTTCATAGCCGTAAATCGCTTCGTTATCTGTTGCATCTTTCCACTCAAGATAAATCTGCCCGGTCATCTCGCGCCCTGTCAGATGGGCACCGCCTTCCATCCATTTCGGCGCTTCGGTGTCGTAAGAGAGTGGCGCTTGCAATTCGCCTTTGGGCCACAACACGCAAACCACTTTCTTGAAATTCTCATCGAGATTTTTGCAGATGTTGCCATAGACACATTTGACGACTTTACCTTCTTGACCGTCACGAACTTTGCGAGGCCAATCCGGGTCAGCCAACAAAGCGCGAGCCATGCCAACTAAGTCCGCTTTGCCTTCCTGCAAAACAGATTCGGCAAGCTCCGAATGAACGATTTTACCAGTTGTCACAATAGGAGTTTTGTAGCCTTTCGAGTTGATGAACTGTTTGATTGAATCGGCAATGTAAATATTGGCACCGTCTTGATAAGAAGCGCCAGGCATACATCTATCCCCCGAATATCCTGTGTACGGGTAGAGCGGCTCTCCAGGTTTATGAATCGCATCTTCAAATTTTCCGCCCGCAGAAATC
>JANMSG010000932.1:0-3915 GCA_031389065.1 Acidobacteriota bacterium
GCGGATTTAGTGGAGACGGGTGATATTTTAGGACCTCGAATTTTCACCACTGGACCGGGCGTTTTTTCAGGCTCTGGCATTGACGATAAAGAAGCGGCGCGCAACTACATCAAGCGCTATAAAGAGGCATATAAAACGAACACGCTGAAACAGTACGTCGTTGGTGATCGCCTGGTGCGTCAGTGGGTGGCTATGGCTTGCAAAGAGTTCGGTATCACGCCTACGACAGAAGGCGCGCTCGATATGAAGCTTGATCTATCGCAGATGATTGACGGCTATTCGGGCAACGAACACGCGCTGCCGATTCAACCGCTCTACAAAGACGTGGCGCAATTTGTAGCGCAAACAAAGACCTACTATACGCCTACGATTCTTGTGGCATATGGCGCGCCCTTTACAGAAAACTACTTCTTCGAAACAACGGATGTTTTGAACAATCAGAAACTTCGTCGCTACATTCCTCGCGAATTGGTCAACTCGATGATGCGTAGACGCCCGCAGTGGTTTTCGCCCGATGAATATGGCTTCAAAGGCATTGCGAAAGGTGCCGCTGATATTATCAAAGCTGGTGGTCGCGTAGGCATAGGCGGACATGGACAGATGCAAGGCATAGGCTGTCATTGGGAATTATGGGCGATGCAATCGGGAGGCATGTCAACCCACGATGCTCTGAAAGTGGCTACGATTTTCGGTGCTGAGGCGATTGGATTGAATCAGGATGTAGGCTCTTTGGAGGTCGGCAAACTTGCAGACTTGATCGTTTTGGACAAAGATCCACTGGTTGATATTCACAACACCAACACGATTAAGTTTGTGATGCAAAACGGCAATTTCTTTGAAGGCGACACCCTCGAACAACTCTGGCCGGTTCAGAAGAAACTGGAAAAACAATATTGGTGGGATACCGAACCAAAGTAACTTTTTGAAGGATCGCGATTTAGTAATTAAAGCGGCTAGCCTGAACTTATATGGAAATAAGTTCAGGCTAGCCGCAAATTTGTATTGGATGATTTCAATATCGTCTGCCACCATTTGGACACTAAATCGAAATACCATTAAAGTTTTGTGGATGAATCTGGTAAGTAAGAAATTAGAGAGTCGAGAGGTAGATCAATCAGCAGTATTTGAATCGTTCGGTGATTCAATCTCTGACTGGAATTACTCTTTTCGCAATCCTCTTGCGGTTTTTGAAGCGCGCACCATTGAAGAAGTTTTGTCTGCAATTCAATTGATTGAACGAGAGACAAAAGCAGGGCGTTGGGCTGTCTTGATGCTTTCATATGAAGCCGCTCCGGCTTTCGACTCTGCGTTAAAGACCCATTCGATCAACAATTTTCCTCTCGCCTGGGCAGCCGTATTCGACAAGCCTTGCGATACTCCTATCAAAGCGCAAGGTAGTGTATACAGAGCCTCTATATGGGAGCCGCAAATTTCCCTCGAAGAGTACGCCAACTCGATTCAAAATATTCATCACCACATCGAAAGCGGAGATACCTATCAGGTCAATTATACCTTTCCGCTCAAATGCAGATTCGAGGGCGACGCTTTTTCCTGGTATAGGGATTTAGGCGCGATGCAAGAAGCGAGCTATTGCGCCTATTTGAATCTTGGCAGATTTAAATTGCTTTCCTTATCGCCTGAATTATTCTTTGAGCGAAGCAAAGATGTACTGATTACGCGACCGATGAAAGGAACGATGCCGCGTGGTCGTTGGGCAGAAGAAGACGAAGATCAAGCGTCGAAACTCTCTACCTCAATTAAGAATCGCGCGGAAAATTTGATGATCGTTGATCTGCTGAGAAATGATCTAGGAAAAATATCGAAAATTGGCTCGGTCAACGTCTATTCGCTTTTTGAGGTCGAACGATACCGAACCGTTTTGCAAATGACTTCTACTATTGAATCGGTTTGTCGAACGGATGTTGGATTGTTTGAATCGCTGCAAGCACTTTTTCCATGCGGTTCAATCACCGGCGCGCCGAAAATTCGAACGATGGAAATCATCCGCGAATTGGAACACTCACCGCGTCAGGCATACACGGGCGCTATCGGATTGGTGAAACCCGGCGGCGATTGTATCTTCAACGTCGCGATTCGCACGATTGTTTTAGACTCACTAACCAATGAAGCGACTTTCAATGTTGGCGGCGGCATCACCTATGATTCAACGGCTGAAGATGAATACAATGAGTGCATTTTGAAAGCGAATTTTTTAAATCAACGATGGCCTGAGTTTGAAATATTCGAGACCATGCTTTTGGAAAAAGGAAATATCTTTTTACTCGTTCGCCATTTTAAGCGAATGCAATCGTCAGCAAAGTATTTCGATTATCTATTCGATGACAATGCAATTATTTCAAGGTTGAACACGATTTCAAATAATCATCAAACCGGGCGTTGGAAAGTAAGACTCTTCTTAAAACGCGATGGCGAGATCAAAGTGAATGTTGAAGAGATAAAATCTATAAATGAAAAAGTCCTTCGTGTAAAATTCACGGCAATGCCAGTTCATAGCAAAGATGTATTTCTCTACCACAAAACAACAAATCGAACCGTTTATGAAAATGCTTTGCAGGGAGCGGGCGACTGTGATGATGTGATTTTATGGAACGAAGCGGGCGAGGTTACAGAATCTGCCTATGCAAATATTGTCTTAGAAGATTTAAAAGGGAAGTGGACTCCACCACGTAATTGCGGATTACTGAGTGGCACATTTCGTGATGAGTTAATCGCTTCAGGTACACTGCAAGAAAGAGTGATTGATAAAGAAGAACTTCTTCAATGCCGCTCTCTTTCTTTAATAAATTCGGTTCGCAAATGGATGCCTGCCGTGCTTGTTGAATCGTAGAATCGCCTATGTCAAAACCGACGACAAATATCGAGCCCGAGATGGTCATAATCCCGCAAGGAGAATTCTTGATGGGGTTTGAAAATGGCTCAGAAAATGAACGACCTGCTCACAGCGTTTGGCTGGACACATTCGCTATTGCTCGCTATGCGATTACCAATCGCCTCTACAAAATCTTTCTTTCAGCAACCTCACATCCAGCGCCCGTTGGCTGGAATGACCAACGCTTCAATCATCCCGATCAACCAGTGACCAGTGTGAGCTGGTTCGAGGCAACAGCGTATTGTTCATGGATTGCCGGTCAGACAGGTAAGCCATATCGCTTGCCAACTGAAGCAGAGTGGGAGAGAGCGGCGCGCGGCGGCAGGGAGAGAAAGCTATATACCTGGGGTGACGAATGGCCTGAGGAGCAGCCGCGATATTCGGAGTTGTGGAAGGCAGGACCGGAGTGTGTAGGGCAGCGTCCTCCGAACAGTTTTGGACTCTATGACATCTCTGAAAATGTGCACGAATGGTGTTCAGACTGGTTTGCCAGCGATTACTATCAAGCTTCGTCCAAGGACAACCCGCAAGGTCCCGAAAGTGGATCGCGAAGGACTTCGCGTGGTGGATCGTGGCGGCATAAAAATAAAATTACGCGAGTGGCGGCGCGCAGCAGCATTCCTCCGCATTTTCAATACAATGATTACGGGTTCCGTTGCGCTATGAGAATATGATCTTTACTAGAGGCGCGGGCGTCCGCGCTCATAGTAAAGATTTTCTCCTTGGGGATAAGTAGTGGGTTGATGAAATAAGGAGGTTGAGGCAATCCCTGCCTAATCCAGGCTATAGGCAGGGATTGCCTCAACCTCCTTTATTTCATCAACCCACTACTTATCCCCAAGCAGAAAATCTTTACTATGAGCGCGGACGCCCGCGCCTGTAGTAAAGATCATATTCTCATAGCGCAACGGAACCCGTAATCATTGTACTGAAAATGCGGAGGAATGCTGCTGCGCGCTGCGACTCGTGTAATTTTATTTTGATGTCGCCACGATCCACCACGTGAAGTCCTTCGCGATCCACTT
>JANMSG010001050.1:0-11986 GCA_031389065.1 Acidobacteriota bacterium
GTTGATGCCAACGATGACAAATTTGTCGCCGCCATATTTTTTCCAGACGTTTTTAACTGCAGGCATCTCTGTACGGCAAGGTCCGCACCAACTCGCCCAGAAATCCAATAACACAATTTTGCCCCTCAAGCTTTTTAAAGATAGCTCTTTGCCATCGGTTGCTTTCACTTTGAAATCTACCGCCAGTTGGACGCTTGCCATCTTAGGATTTTTAATGATTTCACGAGCGCCTTCTGCATTCGGACTATCCGGTTCGAGCGCGACATACTTCTTGAACTCTTCAATGCCTTCAGCTTCTTTGCCCGCTTTGATCAATGCATGTCCCAAATTGTAATGCGCCTTTGGCATATTATCTTTGCTCAATTCAATCGCTCGTTTGAAAGCCGCAATCGCTTCATTCAGTGTTTTTTTGTCGTCCTGCAAATAAAGAGAAACGCCTAATATGTTGGTCACCACATCTTCATTTTCAGGTTTGAGCGCGATAGCTTGTTTAAACGCTACTGCAGCATCTTTATACTGCGAAGTTTGAAAATAGACCATGCCCAGACCTTGAAAACATTCAGCGCATTGTCCTTTTCTGAGTTCCGCAGCTTTTCGAAAAGCCAGAATCGCAGCTTCAACACGACCGTTCATGGCGAGAGTTCGCGCTTGGGCAAGTGCCTGTTGAGCTTCATCCTGTTGCTCCATCGCAGGATTTCTGAAGGTATCCTGCTTTGGGCTTTCCTGCGCCAAAGAAACATTCGTCGCAAAATATAGGCTTAACAAAATGTTGAAGATTAAAATGGCGCGAAAATTTTTATTCATAAAAACACTCCTGTACTCACGATGCTGAAATTAGACGGCGTGTGCTCAGCCAACAATCTCCCCTATGGAATTTTTTTAGGGTTGATCTTCTCACATATGGGCGCTTTCTGTGGTTCTATGCGCTCAAAAAAACCGAATGAATGTGGCCTCTCGGCTGGCCCTATTTCCAAATGAACCTTCATTTCAATGATAGCATCGGCATTGATCTCTACTGATTCAATCTTGAATGTTTTAAACCCGTGGCTCTGAACATTAAACTGATAAAATCCAGCGGGCAGACTTATTTCAAATACCCCATCGCCATTTGTGTAAGCCTTGCGTTTGAGTTTCTCATTCTCGAATGTAATCTCGGCATAAACAATGAGAGCCTCTGTATGATCGAGAAGCACGCCTTTGACTTTACCATCCTCTTGCTCTATTGCTGCGCTGGTTTGGTGTAGAGAGATTAGTGTCAAAGTAAAACAGCAAATAATCGCTACAACTCTCATCGTATTGCTCATTTTAATCTTGCCTCAGAAATCACTACCAATTTTTCAGCATATTATTTCAAATTTAATGCGAATACTTGTTTATTATCTTTCGCTCGCCCTGCGCTTAATTTGGTAGCCAACAAAGTCAGATTGCCTCTTTTTATTATATCGTTCGGAACGGCAAAATAAATCAATCCTTCACGAGATTCGCTTGCCACTAAAGACTTTTTCATATCGAAAGCATGGGTGTCAAAATCCTGACGAGATTCTTTGAAGCCATGTTTATTGTAAATCGAAATCCCGTAATAAGACATCAAGCGTTTATAAGCTTTGTGCGAATCCAGCAATTTGAAACTCTGATCTTGCCCCTTGATTGCCAATTTCGCGCGCTTCAATTCGGCTGTCTCGGCAGTCTTGTTCGTCATCTTCAAGCGCAGAGGCAATACGCCGGCGATTATCATATTTGCTCCAAACGTGTCGTATAAATAATCTTCATCGGTGATGGCTTCGATTTGAATCATCAAGCCATTGGATTCGCCCTCGGCTTTGAGAATCGTTTGCGCAGGTGGCGTACTGTCTTTGACATCTGGTTTAGGCTTCACATTGAAAGGCTTGCCGCAAGCTGCCAAGAACACCGCCAACAAACAAACGAGCAGAGAGCTTGTCAAACGTGTTTTGAATATGTTGTGTGAATGCCTAAACAGAATCATCATAGTGATGCTATGACAGCCGTAAAGTAGTGTCAACTTGCTACCATCACAAGCTCTATGCTAGTTTTCTTTCTTTCCGTATTGTTGGAGTCAGAATGTAGTTGTAGGGATTACAAATTGTGAACTGCCTCACTGCCCGCTAGTCTCTGACCTGATTCTTCACTCTTGGATCATCGAGAGAGCAATTATGATAAAGTCGTTCAAAGGCGTTAAACCTGAGATCGCTGAAACTGCATTTATTGAAATGAGCGCCAACATCATCGGCGATGTTCAGATCGGCGAACATTCAAGCGTGTGGTTCAATTGTGTCTTGCGCGGCGACGTTTTTCATATTCGCATAGGCAACTACACGAACATTCAAGACGGAACAATCATTCATGTAACCAGCGGCGAGTTCCCGACGATTATTGGCAACCAGGTTACGGTTGGTCACGGCGTGATTCTACATGGTTGTCAGGTGCATGACCGTTCGTTGATTGGTATAGGCTCAATCATTCTCGATGAAGCGGTGATTGGTGAAGAATCTTTAATAGCGGCAGGGTCGCTCGTCACGCCAGGCACCATTATTCCGCCACGTTCGATGGTGATGGGTTCACCAGCTAAAGTACGTCGCGAATTAAAGCCGGAAGAAGTCTTGCGAATCAATGAAAACTGGCAACACTACGTTGCATTGAAAGATGTATATTTGAACGAAGCAAAGGAATTTTAGATTTTATATTTTAGATTCAATAAAGTTACAGTGTTTCTGCAATCCAAAATCTAAAATCCAAAATCTAAAATCTAAAATCGAGAGATGATTAAAACTGTTGAAGGTACATTTGATGTTTTACCCGCAAGGTTCGTAAAACCTGGCGACGCTCATCAGCAAATTGAGCGCTGGCATTTGGTTGAGCAGACTGCGAGAGAAGTTTTTCGTCGCTATGGCATAGAGGAAATTCGTCCACCTATCATCGAGAAGCTAGAGCTTTTCGAACGCGGCGTAGGAACTGAAACTGATGTGAATAAAGAGATGTTCACATTTGAAACGAAAGAAGGCGGCGAGCGGATTGCACTTCGTCCCGAATCAACCGCGTCGGTCGTCCGCGCTTATATTCAGAATGGTCTGTTTAATCATTCGGGTTTAACGAAACTTTTTTACATAGGCCCGCAATTTCGACACGAAAGACCGCAGAAGGGGCGCTATCGCCAGTTCTCACAACTCGGGGTTGAAATCATGGGGCAAAGCGACAACCCTGCTATTGAAGCCGAAGTCTTTGAAATGCTCAACTGGTTTTTTAAAGAGCTTGGGATTACCGACACGCAGTTGTTTCTCAACTCAGTAGGCGATGAAAATTGCAGGCCCGCTTACATAGCCAAATTGAAAGAGAGCTTGAAAGATAAACTCCCACTTCTTTGCGGCAATTGTAATCGGCGCTATGAAACCAATCCTCTGCGTGTGCTCGATTGCAAGGTTCATTCGTGCCAGCCCTATTTAAACGAATTGCCGCAAATCACGGATATGCTCTGCGAAGCTTGCGACACACACTTTAAAGAGGTTTGCAGTTTGTTGGATGACCGAGGCATACCCTACACTCTCACGCCAAGACTTGTGCGAGGGCTTGATTACTACACCAAAACTGCGTTTGAAATCGTCGGGGGCGACAAGCTCGGCTCGCAAAATACCATCGTCGGCGGCGGTCGTTATGACGGTTTAGCGGAGATGCTTGGTGGACCGAAAACCAAAGGCTTCGGCTTTGCGTCGGGCATCGAACGAATCTTGATCAGCTTGCCGGATGGAAGCGTCGAGCGCGCCAAAGAATCACCGACTCTGTTTATCGCTTATATTGGCGATGAGGCGCGCAAACATTCCTTCGCATTCGCTCGACGATTGCGAGAGGCAGGCGTCAGCGTAGTTGTTGACCTCGAAGGTCGTAAGTTGAAAAAGGCTTTAGCCATCGCCGACAGCCTTAACGCTCGATATTCGGTAATCATCGGCGAAAATGAAATAGAGAATCAAAGCTATACGTTACGCGATATGAAAAAAAGCGAGCAGAAAACCTTAAAAGAATCGGAGATCATTGAGATTCTTAAACCGTAGTTTGAGCCTGTGTTCCGCAGATTTACTCGTGCTGAATATTCAAGTCCAAACGACAGACTTTTGACTACTCCCTACTAATTTTATGCTAGATAATTTGAATAATTTAAAACGAACTCATAATTGCGGGGAACTTCGACCAGAACACGCCGGAGAATCGGTTGTCCTGATGGGCTGGGTGCATCGTCGCCGCGATTTCGGACCGCTCACCTTTGTTGATTTGCGCGACCGTGAAGGCTTATTGCAAGTAGTCTTCAACGCTGAAAAAAATGCCGAGGCGCATCAAAAAGCCAAAGAGATTCGCAACGAATTTGTCATCGCAGTGGTTGGCAAAGTCGTGATGCGCGATAAAGACAAAGCCAATCCCAACCTGAAAACTGGAAAGGTCGAAGTCCTGGCAAAAGAGATTTACATCTTCAACGAAGCGAAGAATCCGCCATTTGAAATGGAACAAACAAAGGTCAATGAAGACATTCGCCTTAAATTTCGGTATCTGGATTTGCGTCGCGTGAAGATGCAAGACAATATTCGACTGCGTCATCGTGCCGCGCTCACCGTCAGGCGTTACCTGGACCAAAACGGTTTCATTGAAATTGAAACTCCTATGCTCATCAAATCAACGCCGGAAGGAGCTCGCGATTACATAGTGCCTAGCCGTTTGTCGCCGGGTAATTTCTTTGCCTTGCCGCAATCGCCGCAGATGTTCAAACAACTGTTGATGATTTCTGGCTTTGACAAATACTTTCAAATCGTCCGCTGTTTCCGCGATGAAGATTTGCGCGCTGATCGGCAGCCTGAATTCACACAGATTGACATCGAGATGAGTTTCGTTCGTCCTGAAGACGTGTTTAAAATTCTTGAGCCGATGATTGCCGAAATCTTTCGTCTGGTTGAGCCGAAAGTCGAACTTCCCTTCCAGCGCATGACGTACGCGGAAGCCATGCGTCGTTACGGTTCGGATAAACCCGACACCCGATACGGTATGGAATTGATAGACCTGTCAACGCAATTGGCGGACACAGAGTTTTCGCTCTACAAGGACATTTTCGCAGCCGGCGGACAAGTAAAAGCAATCAAGGCAGAAGGCTGCGGCAACTATTCACGAAAAGATTTGGACAGCTTAACGGAAGTTGCAAAACGCTATGGCTCAGGCGGCATGGCTTACATTAAGAATAATTCAGTTGGTGAGATTTCTTCCTCCTTGTCGAAAGCACTTGGCGATGAGAAAGTCACGGAACTGGCTACAGGAGCGGGTTGCAAGTCTGGCGATGCTTTGCTCATCATCGCCGGTAAACCTTCGGTGGTTGCGGCTTCTCTGAATGCTCTTCGTTCAGAAGTAGCGCAACGCCAAAATCTGCTTGATCCGAACAAGTTCAGTTTTTTATGGGTGACAGACTTTCCGATGTTTGAGTATCACGAAGAAGACGGGCGGTATTACGCGATGCACCACCCATTCACAAGCCCTCGCGATGAGGATTTGAGCAAGTTAGAAACCGATCCTGCCTCGGTTCGCGCTAAAGCGTATGACCTTGTATTAAACGGTGTAGAACTTGGCGGCGGCTCTGTCAGAATTCATTCACGTGAAGTTCAAGGTCGTGTGTTCAAAGCATTGGGATTATCTGACGAAGACGCTCGCGCTAAGTTTGGTTTCTTCATGGACGCTTTGGAATATGGTACGCCGCCGCACGGTGGAATCGCCTTCGGATTGGACAGGTTGGTGATGCTGTTGGCGCGTGAAACTTCTATACGTGAAGTGATGGCGTTTCCGAAAACCGCAAGTGCAACCGATTTGATGATTGAATCGCCGGGTCCTGTTTCGGATGAACAACTCAAAGAACTTCACATTAAAATCGTTGACTGAGGAACAGGCGTTTTTCGTAAAAAATCAATTAGGATTTCAGTATTGGGATAAAGCCGTGCGGCCTACTCTTAGCCCGCGAATGCGGGCGTAAGCATAAAGCCCAGTGTGGAGCGTAGCGCAACGCTGGGAAACGCAGGCAACCAAAAAGCCGTAGCCCGTGAAACGGGCGATAGATTTAATGCAACTGATCTATCACCCGCTTCGCGGGCTCGGAGAAATCCCATCGCTTTCCTACCCCGCGCTGACGCGCGAGGCTTTATGCTTTCACCCGCTTCGCGGGTTCTATTCTTCCTTTATTTTTGCAGCTTTAGAGCAACACTGCATCACCCCACTATCCAATTCCAGCAAATATTTTTCAAAACCGCTTTCCATTCTCTTTCGTAAGGTGTGGTGTATTACGAATCATTCCAACAATGTAAGCAATTGGAGATAAACGATGAGCAATGCGCAACTTGAGACAGAACAAGAGGCAACGCCAAGAATCAAAAAGCGTTCAAAAATAAAATGGATTTTACTTGCCCTGCTGGTTGCGGGAATGATTTGGGCGGCGATTGATTTATACGCTCCGCGAACTACTAAGCTCAAGGCGTTCAATCATGATGAAGTCGCGAGACTCGAAACGGCTATGTGGCGTTCTTACTATCAAAAACAGCGCCTGAAGCTTTTTAGTGAGCTTACAGAGTTGCTGCGCACGCAATACAACTTGCCTCTGTTGCGTTCAAACACAATCGCCTATCAGGCTAGCAAAGCCGCATTCGTGTTCAAGGAAGGTCATAATCGTACAGAATACGAAAAAGCGCTTCCGAATTTAGTGAACTTTTATTCGGAGATTCGCAACGTCAGCGATATAAATTTCGATGTGAATCGAGCGGCGCAACTCGAGCTTGAATGGTGGATTGTTCATCGCGAGCGTAAGAAACATGCTGCGGGCGATTTGCCTAAAGCGTTGGCAGAATTACCCGCAGAGATTTATCAAGTGCCGGTTGAAACGATGTGGGAACACGCCCGATTTCGCGCCGAAGCGATGACGATCAGAGACAATAAAGCGCAAGCGGGAGGGGTTAGCGAAGAGGATTGGAAAAAGATTGAAGAGTTGCTTCGCCAGTCCTGGGCAGCTTTATCGGAAGCCGTAAACTCACCTTCGTAAAATTATCCGCCTCATTTGAGCGAGTCAGAACATGGATCAGAACCTGGAGCGGTAGTAACCTGGTAGGATTGCGCTGGCAACCAAATCAGGGCGGCAGCAATCTGGAAGCAATACAATATGCCTGAGGCGTAGACATTGCCTCCGCCTCAGGCGGTCGCGGGCAAGTACAACGATTGACACCAGGTCGCTACCGCTGGGTCTCACATAACAGGTCGTTACCGCTCCAGGTTCTGACTTGCGCTTTAGTCAGCAGCTTGATCAATGACCAAACGAGACAACTCTTCACGGTGATAGGTAGCATCACCTAACATAATCTCGGATGCTTTTGCGCGCTTGTAGTAGAGATGGAGATCATGTTCCCAGGTAAAGCCTATGCCGCCGTGACACTGTATACCGAGATTACCAACTTCACGTGATGCGTCCGAGCAGTAGGCTTTCGCCATAGAAATCGCGTGTCGCGCCATAGGGTCTTTTACAGACAGTGTATAAGCAGCGTAATAAACCGCAGAGCGCGAACTTTCCGTCATCAATAACATATCCGCGCAATGATGCTGCACGGCTTGATATGAACCGATGGGACGACCAAATTGCAAACGTGTTTTTGCATATTCAACCGTCGTATCCAAAACCCATTGCATTCCGCCAAGCATCTCTGCCGACAGGGCAACTGAAGCAACGCCCATCGAATATTCAAGCGCCGCTTTAGCATTCCCTTCAAGCGCTGATTCAACGTGTGCATCTTGGAGTTCAAGGGTGTACAGCTTGCGTGTAGAATCAATCGCAGGGGTCTGTGTGATGGTCACACCCGACGCGCCTTTTTCGATAAGCGCCAGAATCAAGCCGCTGCTGCTGCGCGCGACAACGATAGTTACATCAGCTATGGCTGCATCCGTCACGAACTCTTTGCGCCCGTTGAGTCGATACCCTTGCCCCTCGACTTCGGCGCGCAATTGCACAGCAGAGGGATGCCAATCAGCCGATGCTTCAAGCAGTGCAACCGTCGCTATCAGATCACCTGCGGAAATCGCATCCAGGTATTTCGCTTTCTGGTCTTCGCTGCCAGCGCGTTCAATCAATGCCGTTGCCCAAAGCGTAGAGAGAAAAGCGCCGGGTAAATTCGCCCGTCCCATCTCTTCGATAACGACCGCCATTTCGACCAAACTCAATCCGAGCCCGCCGTATTCTTCAGGCACGATTAAACCTGTCCACCCTTGATCGGCCATTTGCCGCCAAAGATTTTCATCGTGTGCCGTATCGGTCGCCATCAATTCACGCACACGCTCCGCAGTGCATTCACGAGCAAAGAAAGCGCGAGCCGATTCTTGTAACAATTTCTGTGGTTTATTTAAATCAAAATCCATAACTTTAGTCCTTAGTCCTTGATCAATAGTCCTTGGTTTCTCATTCAGTCGTTCATCAGTCCACTTATTCTTGTTCTCTAACAGCTAAGGAGCACAGACGGGTGGTGTGTGACTAACTTTGATAGCTCTTGGGCAAACCAAGCACACGCTCGGCAACGATGTTGCGTTGAATTTCGCTCGTCCCTGCTTCGATCGTATTGCCGCGTGTACGCAAGTAGCCGTAAACCCATTTGCCTTCGTCGAAATCCTGTAATTGTCCAAACGGACCTAAAGCTTCCATTGCTGTTTGCTGCACACGTTGATTCAACTCGCTCCAGAAAATTTTCAGGATTGAGCCTTCCGGTCCTGGCACACTCGATTTGCTCATCTTGCTCAAGGCGCGATTGCTGTTGAGCTTGAAGATTTCCAGTTCAAGATAAGCTTGCGCTATTTTTTGGCGAATCACAGGGTCTTGTGCCGATGGTCGCCCCCCTCGCATTGTGTTATGTGAGCGCGCAATCAACGCATCCAGCGTGCGTTTGATTTGTATGTAAACACCCGCGCCAAGATTAGCTCGTTCGTTCATCAACGTAGCAATTGCCGTGTGCCACCCTTTGTTGATTTCGCCAAGTACGTTGGCTACCGGAACGCGCACGTTTGAGAAGAAGACTTCGTTAAATCCTGAATCGCCAGTCATCTGTTTGAGTGGTCGAACAGCAACACCTTCGCTGTGCATATCAACTAAGAGGGCTGTGATGCCTTTATGTTTTGGCGCTTCAAAGTCCGTACGTACCAGTAGCAGACACCAGTCGGAAACGTGAGCTAAACTGGTCCAGATTTTTTGCCCATTGATGATGAAGTCATCGCCGTCGCGCAGGGCTTTCGTACCAAGTCCGGCAACGTCGCTACCAGCATTGGGCTCAGAGAATCCTTGACACCAAATCTCTTCTCCCGAAAGTATTTTGGGCAAATAACGCTTCTTTTGCTCTTCCGTGCCGACAGCGATAATCGTCGGTCCTATCAAAGAAAGCCCGAGTACGTTGATAAGCATAGGCGCGTTTGCTTTCGCCCACTCTTCTTGAAAGATGGATTGTTCGATCAACGTGGCACCGCGTCCACCATAGGCTTGCGGCCAGGAGATGCCTGTCCAACCATGGTCATAGACCTTCTTCTGCCAAGCCTGCAAGTAATCGAGAGCCTCCGCATTCTCTTCATCGTTCAAACTTTTACCTGCGAAAGGCTCAGGCAGATTCGTGGCAAGCCAGGCTCTACATTCATCCCGAAACTTCTCTTCTTCAGGGGTTAAATTTAAATCCATAAATTCTCCTTTGAGCTTTTACTAATTACTTCCTCGCGAAATATGCGAAACACACGAAAATATTGTTTGCGCCTTTCAGCCTGTTTAACGGATTAATTTGTCTTCGTATTTTGCACGGATTCCCAGAGCAACTCTGCGACATCCATCACGCGCACATCGCGTTCGCCTTTGCGGGCGTTAATCCCATCTTCAAGCATTGTCGTACAGAAAGGACATCCGACGGCAACAATATCCGCCCCGGTTTCTAAAATTTGACGCGCCCGTTCCTGATTGACGCGCTTGTCTTTCGGCTCCTCTACGAAACTCATACCGCCGCCGCCGCCACAACAAAAACCATTTTCGCGGCTCTGTTCCATTTCTAACGGAACGTGACGCGAAGAGATTTGCACTAACTTTCGCGGCGCATCAAACACTCCATTGTGCCTACCTAAATAACAAGGGTCGTGGAAAGTGATCTGCTTATCATTCTTATCAATTGGCGTAATCTTTCCTTCTTCAACCAGCTTCGCCAAATACTCGCTGTGATGATAGACCTCGAAATTACCGCCGAAATGCGGATACTCGTTGCGAAACGTATTGAAGCAATGCGGGCAAGAAGTGATGACTTTTTTAACCCCGTAATGGTTCAGTTTTTCGGTGTTCTCTTTGGCAAGCATTTCAAAGAGAAACTCATTGCCGATTCTTCGCGCCGGATCGCCTGTGCATTTTTCTTCGCGCCCTAAAATTGCAAATTTCACTCCTGCCGTTTGCAGCAACTGCGCTGTCGCTCTCACTACTTTTTGATTGCGTTCAATCAAGGCACCGCCGCAACCAATCCAGAACAAGACTTCAGCGTCTTTGGCTTCAGCCATTGTTTGAATATTTAAACCCTCCGTCCAATCAATGCGCGTCGATTGCGTACCTTTGAACGGATGCCCCCGCGTTTCCATAGAAGTGACAGCGTCCGCCATGGTGTCAGGAAAATCGGCTTCTTCCATGACCAGGTAACGACGCATATCTATGATCTTTGGCATCTGCTCAATGAACACGGGACAGGCTTCCATACACGCACCGCAGGTAGTGCATTGCCATAAAGCTTCCGGTGATGTCGAAGGAACCGCGCCAATAATTGGAAGTGCTGAGGACTGAGGGCTGAGGACTGAGTTGTCATGTCCATTTGTCGCCGAACTTCCTTTCGTGGCTTTCCCATTTGCCAGACCGAAAGCAGCAAGCGGATTCGCGTGCATGAATTTCTGCAAATCCAAAATGATGTCGCGTGGCGAAAGCTCTTTGCCCACGACGCTGGCAGGACAAACAGATGTACAGCGTCCGCACTCTGTACAAGCATCGAAATCGGCAAGATCTTTCCAGGTAAACTGAGCCAGAGACTTCACACCCAGAGGCTCGCCCGTTTCCATCGCTTTTTCTAAATCGAGGATTTTAAACGAGGCGCCTGTTGGCTTGAGCGATGCGGTGTAGATATTGAATGGAGAAAAAATCACGTGCGCCATTTTTGTGAAAGGTGCCCAGGCAATGAATCCGAAAACCAAAATCGCATGCGTCCACCAGGCTCCAAAGTGAGCGGCTCGCATCGCGCTCTCGCCTATCAAAGCAGAAGACCCTTGCGCAATCACATAGCCAACCGGCGACCACTTGCCCCACGTGTCTCCTGTTGCGCCTATTCGCCACCCTTCTACCAAAAAACCTGTCAGCGCCATCATGAAAATCGCCGTTAAAATCAGAGTTGATTCTTCCGTATAAACTAGCTTTTTGGGTTTTATCGAAATGCGACGATAGAGCGCAATACCAACGCCTATCATCACCAACGCGCCAAAAATATCAACGGTGAGCGATTGAAAGTAGAGATAGAATCGCCCCCGCATGATCGGCAACCCTAAATCGTAATCAATCGCCACGACGGTTGTCGCGATGATGAGAATAATGAATCCCGTGTAGATAAAGGTGTGAAAGATAGCGGCGTATTTTTCGCGTACTGTCCGACGTTGTGCGGCAGCGTGTTTGAGCAGCAATTGCAATCGTTGGGCGGGACGGTCAAAGCGCCTGGCTGGCAACCCTCTTCTCCAAACTTGCACACGACGATAGATGCCATAGGCGGCGATTGCGCCAGACACGACAAACATCAGGTACATCACCCACACCAATGAGTGCGGGATATTCCAAAAAACTTCGCGTGTGGCAAATTCAGGATTCATTGTTTATCAGTTTGGAGTACCGCCTTCAGGCGGAATTTTGCAGTTCATGAAAATTCCGCCTGAAGGCGGT
>JANMSG010001069.1:0-3069 GCA_031389065.1 Acidobacteriota bacterium
CGACAAAAAACAACTGGTCAAGCTAAAGAGAGAAAAAATAAGCCATTACAACAATTACGGTTTCATTATCATGCTCAACTCTGAACTTGTACTCCTTCAGAATTGTGATGAGTTCACCCTGGAGGGTTACACCGTTTTGCGAATGGATGACATCTCATCGGTAAGGTCGAATAAGTTCGAGAGGTTTGTTGAAAAGATACTCAAGAGTGAAGGTACCCTTGATGAAGTTGGAATTACTTACAACATTAATCTGGATAACTGGCAATCCCTATTTCAAAGTCTGAAAAAGGCAAACAAAAATGTGATTATCGAATGTGAAGTTGGCGATGAAGCTAAAGATGAGTTCTTCATTGGCAGGCTGATTCGAGTGAATCGAAAATCCGTGTCACTGCTTTACTTCAGTGCTGTAGGAAAATGGGATGAAGAACCTACAGTCATACCATTCGACGAAATAACTACAGTACGTTTTGATGAAAATTACATCAAGGTGTTCTCAAAATACCTTACATAGTCTGGTCACAATTAAAGGGAGAAAGACGAATGCGAAGATTGGTTTTGATTTTCATGCAAGTGCTGATGATAACGGCAATGCTTGCGCCGCTGGTCGTTGCCCATAAGAATGACGGGAATAATACCACGGCATTCTTCGAGCCGCTTGGCGCAGGGCCTTTTCCTGTAGGCGTAACAACGACGGTTTTTGTTGATAATAATCGCACCGATAATTTCACCAAGGAGGCGCGGACGTTGGTGACGGAAATCTGGTATCCGGCGGCTAACGATGCTCGCAATAAACCGAAAAATAAATACTCGAACTTCATTCCAACAGCGGCTACTGCTGAAATTGAGGCGCAAATCAAGAGCGCTTACAAACTTGATCTCGAAGCGATAGACAAAGTGTTTTGGAACGAATCGGTTCGTAACGCAAATGTCAGACAGGGGCGTTTCCCTCTCGTTGTCTTTTCGCATGGCAACGGCGGCACACGGCATCAAAACAGTTTCTGGTGCGATTATCTTGCCTCACACGGTTACATCGTCGTGTCGGCAGACCACACGGGCAATGCGCGTATGACCATCATCAACGGCAAAGTCATTGCGATGCAAGGTGCGGAGCGTGGCAACTCTGCGAAAGACCGCCCCATAGATGTGAGCTTTTTGCTTGATAAAATGATTGAATGGGACAAAGGCGCGGATAAGCGATTCGCCGGTCACATAGACACTGCCCGCGTAGCGATTTCGGGAATGTCTTTCGGTTCGTTTACCTCGCATTGGGCAGCGGACCGCGATCCGCGATTTAGAGCCGTAGTTGCGATGAGTGGCGCACCTGAAACGCACACGAATTTGACAGTGCCGACACTCAGAATGCTCGGCACAGAAGACCGCACGTTAGGCGAGCGCGGCAATGAATTGATTCGCAAAAATCACGAGATTCACAAAGGTCCCGCCTATTTGCTTGAGATGAAAAACGGCGGGCATTTTTCGTTCACGGATATGTTCAAACTCAATAAAAACTTTGGCGACGGCATCGGCAAAGGCAAACGAGGCGGCAACAACGGCGAAGTTTTCAATTACACTTCGATGGAGACAACTTACAAAATCATCAACTCCTACAGTATCGCTTTTCTGGGTTATTACTTGAAAGGTCAGAAAAATTATTTGCCATTCTTAAGAGAGAATCACTGGAAAGACGAATTGATTTATGAGGCGAAAAATGTGCAGTAGCTCTCATCAATTCAGCGTCGAATTTTCAACGCGAATCGAGCGAACCAATTTTTCAAGCAACAACAGATTCGGTTGGTACGCGTCTGGGGACAGAGCATTAAATTTGCGTCCCATCCTTGAGCGATATTCTTCGTAAGCTCTTACGTTGGCTTTCACCTTGCCTTTTTCATAGGGATAGGTTGGTGATTGATAAGCATCTTGCGGGAAAGACAAAGCTGCTACAGGAAACCATGCTCTGACGCTAAACTTGCCGTCATCTGTAAGCCCTTGAAATAAGTAAGCCAGATTTTCATTGTCTATATTATCTATCTCAATATCATAATAAGTCAGAAATAGCAGACCTTTACCGTTCTGAAATTCAATGGGCTTAACGTGAGCTTGAAAAACCTGAATTGCGTCAAGCCATTCCAGATAAGGTATGCTGCTTTTCAGTGAAAATAATTTTTGAGAGAGTAATCTTTTCAAATCCGTAACATCCTTATCTATATACTGCACAAGATCTTTTGATAAGGAGAAGGCTTGTTTGTAATCATCAATCTTGAAAAGAACAATCTCAGGGCGGGTAGAATCTTTGTGTTTTTCAGCGTGATCGTCAAGAAGGTGAAAACGAATATAATCTGGATGCCAGTTCATTCCTCCAACTTTGCAGTCAGCACAATCCAAAGGAAAGGCAGAAAATTTTTCTGCCTTCACATCAGGAAAGAGAGAAGCATCGTAAATAAAACTGACTCCTTCAAAAGTAATTCTCTTTTCAGTGGCTGAAACCGTTGCGAAAGACGGTTGCAGTGAGCTAATTGCTGATGCCTCATATGGTCTTTGCTCATCCTCGGCTGTCGCTTTTGTTGCAGCTTGCGGAATGTTTGGCGGCGTCGTCTTTGAGTTTTGAGTAAGCCAAGCCGAACTGATCAATACACCACTTATAACTACAGAAATTGCAGCCAACCATAGAAGTAGAAGTTGTTTCATTATTTTATCTCCCCTACTCCCTATCTCCCCTTCTTCGACTAGCGTCCTTTCCAACAGGCGGCGCGTTTTTCTAAGAAGGCGCTCATCCCTTCATGTGCGTCTTCAGCCATCGCGTTCATACTCATAATCTCTTTGGTGTAAGCGTAAGCCTTCGCTTGATCTAAATCAATCTGCGCGTAGAAAGCCTGTTTGCCTAAACTCAACGTCAAGGGACTTGCTTCAGCGATTTGTTTGGCACGCGCGCCGGTCTCTGCTTTGAGTTGTGCGGCAGGAACTACGCGATTGATTAAGCCCCATTCCATTGCCGTATGCGCGTCAATTGCGCGTCCGGTCATCAACATTTCGAGTGAGCGTTTGCGCCCGATAGCGCGTGTGAGCGCAACC
>JANMSG010001155.1:0-12655 GCA_031389065.1 Acidobacteriota bacterium
CCTGAAGAGGTCGTTACAGTAGATCTACCTCCTAAAACGGTAACACGGGCACCTGCAACCTCCTTATCTGTCCCCGATTCTAGTACAACTCCAGTTAATTCCCTTTCCGTTTGCGCTTCACTGGTTCCGATACCAATGAAAAGTAAGATGAAGAAAAGAAAAAGTCTCATCTATTTTGCCTCTAGTTGAATTGTTAGATCACCAGTGGGTAGTTGAACATAATCATCCCAGGATTTGTACCCAATTCTTAATGCCTGAACTCGTACCCACTTGCCCTTTTGCCCTCTTATTTTTAGGATAAACATACCATCAATCTTTGACTCAGTTTGTGCGCTGCCATCCACGGCAGAAATTTTCACATCCGAAATTCTACTTCCATTAATATCTGTCACAAATCCTGTTACTAGATATTCCTGCTGATCATTGGTATCACCTATGCTACTCACATTTCCGACTCTATTGTCATTACCTGCAATCGTACTACTGGGAGTTGTCTTCTCTTTCTCGTCAGAAGCTTTATCGAAGAGGAGCTTAGAAGCAGAGAGAATAAGAAAAATTACTACCAAAAGTGCAACAACAGTTAGAATGATATTCCGTGAAAATCTCTTTTTAGGGTATGTATGTTTGAGGAGCTCTCTTTGGGATCTTTTATTAAGATCTTCCAAGGTTTCCGGGGGAATGATTAGTTCTGCTTCGCGCCTGATTCTTCTTAATTCCAGCTTTTTTTCTTGGTTCGAGTTACCATAGATTTTAATAGCATCATCAACTTTTTCAACTATCAATCTGGCTGTATTCTCATCAGTCGAATTGATGTCCTTACTCAATAATCGTACTTCTTCATACAGTCGATCTGCCTCTTCTAAAGAGTTAGGATTAGTCTCTTTTATAAGTGAATTACTATTTTGCCTCTCATTGATTTCCATTTTCTGCCTAACTCCTAACTTAAGCAACTTCATTTTACGTGTATTTTGCCACCTAATCTAGCACAACAAGAAGCAATCATATTATGCGGCAAGTCAATCGGCTATGCGCTGTTTCTGACCGCGTCTAAACGCATTGGTAAAGCTCGTGTATGTAATCAATAAATTATGAAAAAAGTCGCACATCACGTATGATTAACAGCAACATAAAAGCAGACTTTATGATTGGCGAATACAGAGCAAATATTAGCACTGGATGCCAATGTTGGCTTCAAAGCTCCATTGCAGAAATGCCAGAATTTATTAGTGAACGAAATTTTACAGCATCGTGTTACGGTCGAAGCGAAAGCAGATGAAAAATAGAGTAAAGCAAAAATCATCTTCATTAAACGTCAGGCGTAGAGATTTTCTTGGACGACTTGCGGCCGCGCCTTTCGCCTTCGCGTTTACTGCCAATCTTCCGCAATCCGCAATTGGCAATCTGCAAGCGTTGGCTCTACTGCAACAGCCGCCCGTAACCCTGGCGAATGCGCCGCACAGTCGCGCTTTCCCTTTCGCTTCGCTCAACAGTTGGATCACGCCTACTTCGGATTTTTTCGTACGCTCCCATTTCGGCGTTCCTAAAATCGAAACCTCTCGTTGGACGATTGAAGTGAAAGGCGCAGTTGAACGCTCGCGGACGTTTTCGCTTGAAGAGATTTTTAAACTCCCTGCGCAGGAAGAAGTCGCTACTCTTGAATGCTCTGGTAATCCCGTCGGTTGGGGCGGCGTATCCAATGCTCGCTGGACAGGCGTAAGACTCGGTGCCTTGCTAGACGCTTGCGGCATTCGTGCCGATGCCGTTGAAGCCGTGCTTTCTGGCGCAGATGGCGGCGCAGAACGCGAAGCAAACGGCATCAATGTTCCTGCATATGCGCGAAGCATCCCGTTAAAAAAAGCGTTAGATAAAAACACTCTGCTGGCTTACAAAATGAATGGTGAGCCGCTTCCGGCAATTCACGGCGGTCCATTGCGAGCCTTGATTCCGGGCTTTTATGCGATGGATTCGGTGAAATGGCTCAAGCAAATCGTTGTCAGCCGCGAGCCTTTCAAAGGCTTTTATCATACACAGCGTTACTATGAAGCGCGACGCATCAACGGACAAACCTATCGCGGCGAACTTCACGATATGCGTATCAAATCGCAGATCGCTCGACCGATCAATCAACAGATGCTTGCGCTTGCGCCTAGCGAAATCGTTGGCGCGGCTTGGACGAATGGCGACGCGGAAATCACCAAAGTCGAATTGAGTTTCAATCGCGGCAAGAGTTGGGTAGATACCAAACTCGGCAATCATCACGCGCCATTTGCCTGGCGTTTGTGGTCTCTTGACTGGACTCCGAATGTCGCAGGGGTTTATGAAATCATCGCCCGTGCGCACGACAGCAAAGGCCGCGAACAACCTATGGAGCGCGATTCAACGCTCATCACCCCTTACGCAAATAACCATGCTGACCGTCACCTAGTTGAGGTAAAATAATTTCACCAGCCTTTGATTTTTGCTCTCAGAGTTCAAAAGATGAAGCATAATTTGCTCAAAATATTTCCCCTCTTAATCAGTCTCTTTATTGCGCAACCCGCTTTTTGCAAGCAAGCCGAAGAATTGCCCAAAGGCAAAGTCATCGAAAAAGTTGTTTGCAAAGCCGACGCGAGTTTGAGTTACGCGCTCTACTTGCCCTCGAATTATGCGCCGAATAAAACGTGGCCTATCGTTTATGGTTTCGATCCCGGCGCGCGAGGGCTTATGCCTGTCGAGCAATTTAAAGAGGCTGCGGAAAAATATGGTTATATCATCGTAGGCTCGAATGATTCGCGCAACGGTCCCGGCATATCATTGAATACAATCATTAACGCGTTATGGATTGATACACATGAAAGATTTGCGCTCGACGAGAAGCGCGTTTACACGACAGGCTTTTCAGGAGGCGCGCGCGTCGCTGCTGCCGTCGCTTACAGTTTGCCAGGCGTCGTCGCCGGAGTCATCGCCTGTGGCGCAGGTTTTCCTACAAACATCACGCCGTCAAAATCACTTCCATTCGTTCTCTTTGCAACCATAGGCACAGAAGATTTCAATATGCCTGAACTGCGAGGCTTGGATAAAACTCTGGATGATTTCAACACCGCGCATCACGTCGAAACCTTTGAAGGCAACCACACCTGGGCCTCAAGCGAGTTATGCCTAGAGGCTATCGAGTGGATGCAGTTGCAGGCGATGAAAGCCGGAAGGGCACCAAAGAACGAACCACTGATTGACGAATTGTTGAAGAAAAAATTAGAGAAAATAAAAGCTTATGAAGCGTCGCAAAATGTTTATCAAACTTATTTGGTGTATGCCGCGATAATCTCCGCTTTCAAAGGTCTGCGAGACACTTCAGAGTTTGAAAATAAATCGAAACAGTTGAAAGAGACAAAGCCGGTCAAAGAGCAAATCAAGCAAGAACGCGATGAAGATCAAAGACAGATGAAAGTGACAAAAGAGTTATTGACGCTCAAAGAATCGCTCAACGATTTTGATACTCGCGCCATCGCTCTTTCGGAATTAAAAAGCGCCATTGCGAATTTAAAGAAGCGAGCGGACGAGCAGGAAAACTCCAGCGAACGACAGATTGCACGGCGCACGCTCGGCGCTTTTTCCGCCAATTCATATGAGGGCGCGCAAGCCTACCTGTTTGCGAAAAACTACAGCGCGGCGGCGGCAAGTTTAGAGATCGCTGCTTTAGTCAGACCCGACAGAGCAGGAATTTTCTTTAGCCTTGCCCGCGCTTATGCGATGAGTGGCAATAAGAAAAAAGCTCTGGAAGCCTTACGGACAGCCGTTGAAAAAGGCTTTGCAAATGCGGCAGAACTGGAAAGCAACGAAGCCTTCAACACATTGCGCGATGATGCAGAGTTTAAGAGAATTGTTAGCGAGTTAAAAAAGAAAGCCGAATCGCCAACGAAGTAATCAAGAATGCAGAAAAAACTTTTCAAAACCTATCACATTATTTTTCTCATGGTTTTCGCCTTTGCATCGAATGGAGCTTCGGCGCAGCAAAACGCTCACGACCATCAAGGCGCAGTTGATTCGATTCCTCTCGAATTGCTCAACAAACCGCTCGCGTTGCGTGAAGGAGTTGGCAAAATCAACGATACGGTCACCACTTCATCGAAAGAGGCGCAAAGCTTCTACAATCAAGGCGTGGCTTACTTACACTCTTTCGTCTGGATTGAAGCGGCGCGCTCTTTCAATCAAGCTCTGCGACTGGACGCGAAATTTGCGATGGCTTATGCGGGACTTTGCCGCGCTTATACGGGCTTGAATGTAACGCCCGCCGCACGTATTGCTCTGGAAAAAGCGCAGGCACTCGCGTCAACCATTACACCGCGAGAGCGCCGTCGAATACTGGCGCACTTCAAACAACTAGACGCGCTCGCCGACATCACCAATACCGAAAAACAATTGGCTTACAAAAAAACCTTAGACGACGCGCTCCTTGCTGACCCAAATGACGTTGAATTATTGCTCTTGCGCGGCAACGCCGAAGAAGGCAATCCTGCGGCGGGTCGCGGGCAGAGAGGCTTGGAAGGCTCGCTCGCTTTTTACCAGCGCGCGCTTGCACTTTCGCCCAATCACTTAGGCGCGCATCATTACCTGACCCACACCTATGAAAATTTAGGTCGCATCGAAGAGGCTCTCAAACACGGCGAAATGTGCGCCAGGCTAGCGCCCACAGTGCCGCACCTGATTCATATGTACGGTCATAATCTGCGCCGCGTCGGTCGCATCAAAGAAGCCATAGATCAATTCGAGAGAGCCGACGCAGTGCAACGCGCCTACTTTAAAACGGAAAACATCCCGCCCGAATACGATTGGCATCATCAACACAATTTGGATTTGCTTTCGACTTCCTATCAATACCAAGGGCAAATGAAAAAAGCTGAAGAGATGATGCGTCAGGCGTTCAACATTCCCTCGTTGATCGAAGCCGAAAGCTACAATCGCAAAGCCTGGCTGGCGTTTTTAACCGCCCGAGGGCGAGGCGATGAGGCTCTTGAAGCCGCCGCAACCTTGAAGAAAAGCAAGTGGGAGATCGTTCGCGCTATCGCTTTTATCATGGCTTCTCACGCCTTGATGAGTCAGAACAAATTGCCGGAAGCAAGCTTTGAGGCGAAAGGCGCTTTAAACGAATTGCAGATGGCTGGCAGGAAAGCTTCGTTTGTCGCTGCGGATATGTCTGTTTTGCAAGGCGTGTTTTTCTTACGGACAGGACAAGCCGAAAAAGGGCGTTTGATTATCAAGCAGGCGATGACCCAGATGCGCGCTGAACGCGGACCTGACCATTGGACGCAAGCCCTTTTTCAAATTGAAGCGATAGCCAAAACAGCTCGCGAATTGGGCGATTGGGATTTGGCAGAATACGCCACAGCGCAATTGAAAGAACACGACGCAAATTACGCGGGAACACATTTCGCCCTGGCACTCGTTGCAGAGCAAAAAGGCGAGAAGGCAATTGCCCGTGAAGAATTGAAAGTCGCGGAAAAACTGTGGAGCGATGCCGATAAGGATTTGCCTGAGCTTGTGCAAGTGAAAGCAAAACTGGCAATGCTGGAAAAGAATTGAGCGACCCCAACAGAGGACTTGTAAACTCCTCTACGCGATACTAACAACCACAGATGATTTATGGTTTGCCGTTGAAATTGGCAAGCAGGATGGGGATCGCGTCCACGTCATCGCGCGGCGCAATCGTGCGGTCTGCGTTGTAATAATTGTTCAGCATAATTGAAAAGGCCAGCTTCTCTCCGCTTGCCGAATTCACGTAGCCGGACAAGGTATAGACATATCTGAGGGTTCCAGTTTTGGCGCGCACATTTCCTGCCGCTGCCGTCTCTTTCATACGATTTTTCAAGGTGCCGTCCACTCCGGCAATCGGCAAACTGTCTCTATAAATTTCCGCAAGTTTATGATTGTTCATGAAGCGCAACAGCGCGATGGTCGCGTTCGGCGTCACCACATCTCTGCGCGAAAGCCCTGAGCCTTCTTCTAATAACACATCGCCTTTCTTTACTCCCGCCTCATTCAAAAAAGCTTTCAGAACTTCTACGCCACGTTCTTCGGTCGTCGGTAGCTGGTAGTCGGTAGTCGGTGTTAGCTCTTGCATTTTGGCATTATTGGTTACTGGCGGCTTAGATGTTGCGTCAGAAGGTTTTGCATCTATAACCGGCTGCCGACTACCGACTACCGACGACTGAACACCCACCTGCAACAAACATAATTGGGCGTAGAGATTTTGCGACGGCTTCATCATTTCGCGGAGTATATCTTTCATGGGCGGCGAATCAACCGCGCCGAGTTCGATGAACTTCGACAAATCGAGCGGTGTGACTTCGCGGTATTTCCAATCAAGCGTGCGGGCGCGACCTTTGACTGTGATGCCATTTTTGGCGAGCGCGTCTTTCAACAACATCACAAACATCAAGGCGGGATTATGCACCGCAATAGAGGTTTGATATCCCTTAGCGCTGTCTATGGCCAAACGCCCGGAAACGTAAATGATATTTTCGCCAACCGGACGGTAGTAGGTGATGCTCGTAGCCGTGCCTTTCGCCGCAGTCTGCGTGCGATTGATAAAAGTCAAAAAATTTATCTGCGGTCCGGTTGTTATCTTGCAAGGCAAGCCCAGGCGGTCGGCGGGTTTCACAAAAACGTCGAGCGAGTTGTCATGAATCGAGAGCGCGGAAACCTCTGCGCCGTAGTATTCCTGCAAATCGTCCCACTCCCAGCCTGAGCCTAAGGGCGGTGTGTTGAAATAGCTTTCATCGCCAATCAAATCGCCTTCGATGCGTTGCACGCCTGCGGCTTTCAGTTGCGCAATCATTGGTTCGAGCGGCTTGTCATAATTGCCATCGTTCAAACGCGCAGCAATGGTCGGATCGCCTCTGCCGTAAATCGTCAAATCGCCTTTGAGCGTGCCGTTTGCGTCCGGATGCGTGGTTGCATAGAGCGAAGTCTTGATTCGATAATCCGCGCCTAATCTATCGAGCGCCAGCGCGCAGGTGTAGAGTTTGGCGTTTGAGGCGGGACTGAAATATTTTTCTGCGTTGTGCTCAAAAATCGTTTTGCCGGAATCGAGCGAGACTACTTTCACGCCCCACGCGGCGGGAGCAAAACGCGGCTGCGCGAGATGCGCACCAAGGCGTGCAGCAAGCGTTTCATACGTGTCAGTATGAGTACTTGCTTGCTGCGGCGAGGTTGTCGCTTGCGGAGTTTGAGCAATCCCTTGTGCAGGAACCTGCGCCAGCACAAGCATTGCCACGAGTATTGCGCGTAGTGAATAGGCTTTTATCATTGGTCGCATAGTTCGTGTTTCAGTAATGAGCCGAATGTTGCTTGATGGCTCAAGAGGAAGGTACAGCGATGGACAAGCAAAAGCAAATAGGTGGGGATTATTTTGCGTTGCAAGTCTTGTGTTCGATATTGTGAGGTTTATTGTAAAAGCGTATGAGCGTCGCCTGGGGCTGGCGCAATAATCATTTCAGTTTCGTAAATATTCTCTTCCATCTGGTTTTGCAATTGCCCGACAGATCTTCTTCAACCGACCAGTCATTAAAGCGTGCGCTTTAGTTTACGCCGATCTTGCTCTCGACCTTTGCCCCTTCTGGCCAGCTCCCTCTGAGAAACTTTTCAACTGCCGGAAAGAAAACCTCGGGCTGCTCGACCTGTGGAAAGTGACCCGCATTGGCGATCAATAACAAGCGCGCATTTGGCAGGGCTTTCGCCCACACTCGCACACTTGCGACAGTCGAAGCGCTCTGCTCGCCCTCAACAATCAAGGTCGGCTGTTGAAGTTTGGCAAGCCTGGGTAGAAAGTCCCAGTCTTTGAGAGAAGCAAAGGTCGCATCGTTGACGACCAGGTAGTTGCGTACCGCCTCCGGCGGCGCATTGCAAGAACTCGCGCGCCTTCGACTCATCGCGGATTGATCAAAGAAGTAAGCTGTCAGATAGACACCAAACATCTCCCTGCATAAGGCGATGGGATCGGTGGCATTCGGCATCGCCTGGCGAAATTCGGCGAGGCGTTTATAAAAATCTGTGCTCTCGTTCACTTTATCAAAGCGCCTGGTGGCAAGCGCTTTCGTCGGCGGCATCGGTCCCAGAAGAAGCAGGCGGCTCACCCGCTCAGGATGCCGGGCGGCGTAGAGGGCGGCGAGTCCCGCGCCCCACGATTCGCCGATGAGCGTCAGGCGCTTCAAGCTGAAGTGCTGCCGGAGAGCTTCGAGGTCACGGACGTGGTGCGCCGCCGTCAGCCGCGCCGCGTCTTTAATGATTGCAGACCGCCCGCCACCTCGCTGGTCGTACATCAAGATGGTGTGGTGTTTGGCCAATGATTCCAGGTCGGGCCATACGGAATTCATATTGCCGCCCGGGCCGCCGTGCAGCAAAACAAAAAGGTCTCTGCCGTTGCCGACCTTGCGATAAAACAGGCGCACGCCATCAGCACCTGTGAAGTAGCCCTCAGCCACAGGGAAGTCAACCGAGGGCTTCGCCTGTGCGGATTTGACATTACTGGTGTGGCTGGGCGCACTCAATATCGCTAATAGCATCAGCAGTGTAGTGACAAATATGTTTCTCATCTCGCCAACGTCTCCATTAAATTTATTACATTCTTTTAGGCGTCTATCGCCTGGCATCAGCGGACTCGGCTCAGAGAACCATACGAATGTCCCCGTCGCGCTCCACTGCATGCGCTTCTTAGATGGCGGTGTTGATTATCTCTACTCGACTTACTTCTTGCGCTTACACGTAACGACGCCGAGCCGTTCCCTCTTACCGTCAGCGTCAAGGGTTTCGGTGATGATGTCTAGTTCTTCCTTATTCTTTAACCTAAACCGACTGAAATATGTGACCCTCTTGCCGCCTGGCTGCGGGAAATTCTGCCACTCCGCATACCACTCGTTGTCTCCCTCGAACCTGATAACACCTTCCAGCGCCGGCCGTGGCGTACTGGTCTCGAATCGCCATACCCGGTATTTCTTTTCATTGGTGTCCCAAGCTATCATCATGCGCCAGTGGCGATGCGGGCCTGCCGTCTCCTTAATCAGATTCGACTCGATATACCAACCCTTAACGGCGTAAACAAGTTCCAAGCTGCCTTCCCACTTCAGGTTCCTACTCGGCCAGTCGACTGTTGCGTTATAGCTCCCCAAAAACGGCCCGAACCTTTTGAGTTCGGGCGGAGGGGAGAACCCGCCTGCGTTTTTGGAACTATCCTGCGCAAAACAGACGTGGGCACAGACCGCCAACGTAATTAGAAACGCAACGGTTTTGGTCATGGATATATTCACTGCCTTTTCTCCTTTCTCAACTCCTCATCGTTACAGGCAAGCCATTTACCTACGGATAGAGCCGCGATCTGACGGCCTGCGCTCAGACCCTCAGTTTCAAGACCTGATGCGAAGGGTCGGGCCGTCGTCATAATGGCTGGTGAATAACCACAGCCAATCCATTTAGGCGATGCCTATGACATGGAAATGCTTCAGTGCCCGGAATGAGCGATTATCTACAGCGCTCAATGAGATGACAAAAAGGAACTGATCGCCCCGGCTTCAAAACCTCAAGAGGTGACTCTGGTCGAAGATGGTGACCCAGAAGTTCACCCCATCGCTACAGACGCCGTACTTACGACCCCCACCTCCGATAGGATTCGCGATGATTGACAGATCGCTTGCTTTCCACATGGTGAGAGCCCCTCCGTTCACATTCGCAAACAGGACGCGCTCTCCGTCAAATGCCCCCTGATACGGGCCGTTCAGGCCGTTGCCGCCCAGGGTTGCCAGCACCGCGCCTGAAGATGCGCGAACCACCGTGACGGTGTCTGAGGTGAAATTGGGCACCCAGATGTTGGTGCCGTCAAACACCGGAAAGAATGGGCTGAGTCCTGTCGAAGCCATCTGAATGATGTTACCACTGGAGTCCAGTTTTTTGAGCGTGCTGTCTCCCCTGTCCGTCACCCAGATATTTGCCCCGTCAAAGAGAATGCCAGTTGGTACACTGAAGCCTGTGGTGATTGTAGATGTGATGACACCGTTAACAAGGACAATCGAGACGGAACCGGAAGTATTGGCGATCCATAGCCGATTCCCATCAGTCGTAATGCCGAGTGGCAAGTTCGGAAGCGCATTCTGGATAGTCGTAACCGGCCCCGGCGCTGCCGTAGGATCGATCCGATAAAGGCTGCCGGGGGACGTAGAGCCTATGATAAAGATATATCCTGCGGCGACTAGCACCTGATCGGCTGCGGTCGCCCCTGTCCAGGTCTCCAGTATGCGCCCGTCGCTCTGGCGCACGCGCTTGACCGTGCCATCGCCATTACTGGCCACCCAGAGGTCTTCACCATCCGACTGAATTCCAAGTGGCGCGCCAGCCATATTGTATAGCCGGTGGTCACCGATCCACCATTTGCCCAGGGCCGCGCGCTGGCTTCCCCGTCTGAGCGATTGATCCAAAGTCCTTGTGGTGAAAGCAGCCATCTGCTCGCGCGACACATTGGCCGCTGGACTGTAGGTGGTTGCCGATGTTCCATTGGTTAACCCGGAAAAGTAGGCTGCCGCTATCGAGCAGAAAAAGAAATTGCTCGCAGGCACGTCCGTGAACGGCAACGTCGTGCTTGTGCCGTTGCAGGTGCCGGTATCAGCCCGAAATCGGGCGGATGTCAAGATGATGACCAACACGGCGACGATGAGTATCGCCGCGCGAATTCTCAAGTTGCGATGGTGCTTCATTACTCTTCTCCTTGCCATAAGCGAGGGCTGCTTGATTGATGATCAAGAGCCTGTCTCACTGATGATCTTGTTGGTGCGATTGATGAGGTATTCTTGCCCTTTCAAGCTCGGTCAATGGCGATCTCAATCGCCCTCGCCACGCGAGCGGCGACTTGAGACAATGTACCTTCTCAATCGAAGTTCGGCCCCCTGACCGAACAGACGACTGCCAGAAAAGCTGTTGTTATCCACGAATGTTTGCGGCCTGGGCGCGCCCGCCCCAGGGTCGAAATAGAAGAACGGCTGGTTTGAAAGCCTTGCCAATCCCAGGCGCGACGGCAGGTTGCCATCAAGCAGTGTGAGCATGCCCATCCCGCCATCAAGCTGGTTCAAAGTGACATCTGCTTCCTCTCCGCCGTGATCGAGCATCATAAAGCGCCGGTCAATTCTTCGCCCGATTCTATCCACGCTAAATACTTCGTGATTGTTTATCATCCAGCGCACGCGACCGGCGGCCCTGTCGTAGGCAATCTGCAGGCGATGCCAATCCTCTGGCTCGCGCTCTGCAACCGGAATGGTGAAGGTGAATGCTGCATAGTTACCCAGTCTGTCGCGCGCCAGTGGCGAGCGTGCGTAGACTGCATAAATCCTCTCGTTGGTCAGGAAGAAATTGAACTCCAACAGGGTCTCGAAATCCACAACGCTCATCGCCGTTGCGGCAAGGCGAAGGTCGTCCTCAGGATCAGCAATCGCGCTGCCGAAAGGATGCCCATCAGTCCCAAATGTGTGACCGGAAATCCACGCCTCGAATGAAAGCTCCTGACCTGCGACTGCATCAAAACCCGGCGCTCCCCTCATCGAGCGGTGATTCATGTAGACGAGCCACTTGTAGTGATCGAGTTGGCCCGGAAGTCCAAACGGGTTATCGCTTTCTTGCGGCATGGTACGTGTAAATGCGGGGTTTCCCGTCATCGGGTTGGTTCCACGTGAGACCACGTTCAAGCCGTGAGGGGAAGTTGTCGTCCTTCCGTCATCAGCGATGTCAATGGTGCCGTTTTGCTCAAATGCAAAATAGAACCATTTTGCGTCGGGTGTGCCGATCGTGAAACCATCGTGAAAGTTGTCCCAGACGATTCTGAAACCTCTTTGCCTGTGCTCCTGAGCAATTGCAGAAGAGATGAAGATGAGAGCGCAGAGAACCGCGCACATTGAGATCTGCGTACGCGTCAATGATTTGAACATGATATGCCTCCTGACGAAGTGAAAACCGGCGGTCTGCCATCCGAGCGCTCACCGAACAAGCTCTGGCGGGCAGACGCGCCGGTCTTTAGCTTAAAAAAAGCGAGTCGGCGGATTGAAGACGGGCCGGAATTCGTAAATTGAGTTGTTCGCCCCGGTTTCGCTGTTGAAGATTTCCAGCGTGACACCTATGTCATCGGCCTGTCGCTTGTCGAGCACTCTGACCAGTGCGCGAAGTTCGAGCCGCTCTCCTTGACCCAAGCCCTGCGGCGTGAAGTCATCAGAGAGCGACTTACCGGGCGCTATGAGCAGGTTGCACTGAATCTGCACTTTGCCTCCGCTGTCGAAAATGGTTAGCTCCACCTGCACATCGTCAGTGCTGAAGGCATTAACGACGTTGAGGCGGGCGGTCTGCCCCTGGGTGATGCCCACCATGCCGGAACTCATGCTGAAGCTTGAAATCGCCTGCGCCTTGCGGGCAGAAAACCACACGGCTGCAATCGCCACCAGCGCGACCACAACGAACAGCTTTGATAATGTCTTTCGAGTGTTCATAATTTTCTCCTTTTGTTATTTGTTAATGTTATTCATGCTTAATCAGCTGATGTCTGGACACATTTTATTTGTCAGATTGATTGAGCTCTGAAAGAGCGTTATTCGATAGCCCAGCGCATCGCGCTGGGTGAATCCGCCGAGTTAAGTCTCAAGCCCTGAAAGGG
>JANMSG010001173.1:0-3638 GCA_031389065.1 Acidobacteriota bacterium
TACGAAAACCCTCCGATCATTTCAAACCGTACCTGATGCAGAGCGTGCATCACCCTCATTTCAAAAAGCCGTCAACCTTTTTGCACATATCGTTGCAGCTCGCAAGCTGTGGCTGTTTCGTTTCGGCAGGTCAAGCGAAGCTGTTACAGACCTCTTTCCGCAAAACCTGGCGCTCGAAGATCTTGTCTCACTTGCAGACGATATGCACAGGGCTTGGTCTGCTTATCTTGAACGAGTGGACGAGCAGGAATTAGAGCGCGTCTTTGAGTACCGAAGCATTGATGGCGCAGGGTTTCGCAACCAAGTCGAAGACATATTTACGCAACTCTTTGGTCATTCCTGGTATCATCGCGGACAAATCGCTCAACTCATAAAATCCTTAGGCGGCGAGCCAGCCGTAACCGATTTTGTCTATTGGTGCCGCGAACCGATTATTGACAAAATAGGGTAAGGCTCTGAAGTCTGGACACATTTTGAAAATGTGTTGAAAAGCGCCGATGGCGCGAAATTCAACAGCCCAGCGCATCGCGCTGGGTCACCAATTCGATGGTTTTGCCAAGCCCTAAAAGGGCGCAATAAGTTATTGTGCCCTTTCAGGGCTTGGGACTTACTCGCCGGATTCACCCAGCGCGATGCGCTGGGCTATCGAATGGCGCTCTTTCAGAGCTAAATCCATCTGAAAAATAGAAATGTCCAGACATCAGCTCTGAAGCCTATTTGAAAACTGCTGAAACCTATGTCGAAGATATGTTTGCGGGCTCGAAAGCGGGACTGCGACCAATTTATGACGTGCTCTTGAAGCTCGGAAAAAGTCTCGGCAAAGACGTCAAAGTTTGTCCCGGCAAAATCATTGTTCCATTTTATCGCAAACACGTCTTTGCGCAGATTAAACCTTCGACGCGCACACGCATTGATTTCGGTTTTGCCTTGAAAGATACGAAAGCCACAGGGCGACTCCTTGACACAGGCGGTTTTGCAAAAGGCGACCGCATTACTCATCGCATAGAAATCGCTACGCTTGCAGATATTGATGACGAGGTGAAGCATTGGCTTCAAGTTGCTTACGACCTAGACGCCTAATCCTTTTTGCTTTTCAGACGGGTCTTTTCCTCATCAATTATCTCTTGAATCAATTCTGTGAGTATAGGGGTGAGCATAGCGCTTGACTTCTGTAGAGAATCGTTGAACAAAGAAGGCATCACCGAAAGCGTTTTTTTGCCCGTAGAGCTTTTGTAAAAAGCAATCAGATCCTTTAACTCATTCTCTGTAAAATACTTGTCATAGAGCGGATAGCTTATCTTCTCATTCAACTCTTTGAAATTGATACGCTGTGGCAGGCGCTCACGAAAGGTTTGAGAAAACCAGCTATAATCTCTGACCTCCGCCTGAATCTTTTTCTTCTGGGCGGGCGTCAATTCAGGCATGCTCTCCATCATCTCCTCGATCATCAGAGGATACATTTTGTCCATGGCGGCCAGCATGGTATCAATCACACTGCCGGTCATTTTTTCTGCGTCTGTAATCAGTAGAAGCTCATGAATCAAAGCCTTTTTCTCAGAGGAGATTGATTGTTGAGCGGCAGCGCTTCCTGCCAACAGGCAAATGGAATAGAGAATCACACATAACACTACGCTCGCTTTTTTCAGCATACTTCATCCTTTCTCTGTAAACGGGTAATTCAATAAATGTGTGGGCAACTCAATGCCTCCGGAATAGGCCGGCTAATCGCTGGCGGCTTGCATTTGCCGTGCGTAAGCGGTGGGTAATTTGATGGTGAAGTGTGCGCCTTCATTGGGACGGCTCTCTACAAAGATGCGTCCGCCATGTTCTTGAATGATGCCGTAAGAGATCGCCAAGCCCAGTCCTGTGCCTTGCCCTATGTCTTTCGTGGTGAAGAACGGGTCATAAATTCGCGCAATATTTTCAAGCTCAATTCCTAATCCTGTATCGCGGAAATCTATGACCAGCGAGGTTTCAACCATTCGCGTTTGAATGGTTAGTCTGCCACCATCAGGCATTGCATCACGCGCATTCAAGATCAAATTCATGAAGACTTGTTGCAACTTCGACGCATTGCCTTGCGCAGGGAGAAGCTCTTGACCGAAATGACGACTGATTTCGACACGGCTGTTGCGCAGTTGCGGCTCAAGCAATTGAATGGTGTCATCGAGCACCTGATTGACTGCAACTTCGCGGAAGTCCGTGTCGCCTGTACGCGAAAAATTCAGCAAGTTATTGACGATACCGGAAGCCCGCAGCGTTTGAATGTGAATCTTTTCAAGCAGTTTGTGTTTTGGGTCGTTGTCGGGAGTTTGCTGAATCAGCATCTGCGCGTAAGACGAGATGCCCGCCAGCGGCGTATTTACTTCGTGAGCCACGCCTGCCGCAAGCAAACCAATTGAAGAGAGCTTCTCGCGTTCGAGCAGCTGTTTTTCAAGCTGTGCGCGTTCCGTGACGTTTTCTAAAACGATGAGCGTTCCGGTGACAACCCCGCGCGCCGCTTCAAACGGAGCCAGCGAAATATTGAGCGTCAGAGGACGACCATCTTCTGTGGTTGCGCTGTATTTGTAGAGGTGGCGAGTTTCGCGTAAATCCCAGCCCTCTTGACCCGATACATTTTGAATCGTGCCAATTAAATCTTTGTCTAAAACCTGGTGAATGTTGCGACGCAGAGCGCGTTCACGCGAGATGCCCATCATTTCTTCAAGCGAACTATTCCAGGTGGTGATGCGCCCTTCTACATCAACAACCAGAATGCCCACATTAACGCTTTCGATAATATTTTCGGAAAACTCTTTGAGGCGCGCCAACTCTCCGGCTTTTTCAATCTCTGACCGGTAGAGCAAACTGTTATCAATTGCGACTGCGACATAACCCGACAAGGCTCTGAGTAATTCCGTGTCTTCGCTGGTCAGCAGAGCGCCAGATATTGTACGACCAACACAGAGAATGGCTACCATCCGATCTCGCACCACGCAAGGCACGAAATAGTAGAGCTCTTTGGTCAATCGGTGGTTCAAGCCCGAGTTGTTTATATCAGTTGAGCTGACTTCAGAAGCTTGAAAATCGAAGTTTGCGTCAGCGCCCCGCGCCGCGTTCTGCAATCCGAGCGAACCAGTGGTAAAAGCTCTAGGGGTTGCTAACAAAGCGTCAAACGACCAAGCTTCTTCTTTCATCAAGTCGTTAGCCGAAATGAAGCCGCGTCCTATGGAACGAACGCGAATAATGTTTTTCATGTCGGTTGGCAATGAAATGTCTGAGCTAATTTCCGAAGCGTGAGCGAGCCGGAAGCCTGAGGGCGAGGTTTCGTCTTCGATGAAAATTGCAATCTTGCGAACTGAAAGCATAGACGACAAACGGCGCACTAACGAATCGAGCAATTGCGGTAAGGCGGTTGTCTGAGAAAGGGTTCTGCCAAAATCTTGCAGCCCGGTTCGCAAGCTGTAGCTTTCGCCGTAAAACCAACGGTCTGCCCACGTCTGTAGTCGGTTTTTAATCGGCGCAAACAGCATGGTCACCAAAAGCATACAGGCGACAACCACAGCGCGTGTGCTCCACGAATTCAAATCAGCCGTCGCCCAGATGAATTTCACAAGATCGCCTACACCCAAAAGCACAGCCATATAAATTGCGCCGAC
>JANMSG010000356.1:0-9043 GCA_031389065.1 Acidobacteriota bacterium
GTTTCGCCGTTTCGATATTTCATATGGCGTGGAATGGTCATGGCAAATTCAACCAGCTTGTGGTCTAAAAACGGCACGCGCGCTTCAAGTGAATTCGCCATGGTGATCTTATCAACGCGCATCAATAACAATTCTGCCAGACGCAATTTCAACTCTCGATAAATCATTTGTTCAAGCTGATCCGCTTGCGGCTTTTTATCAAGCAAACGCTGCAAATCTTCTTGAATGATCTCGTGAGATGAAATTCTATGACCATTGGTGTTGATGCGCTGCAAAGCGGATTGCGTATAGAGTTGTTGCTTGTGAATTTCATCGATGATAAAGGCGCCGCTCCAAAACAATTCTTCGCCTGCCGCAAATCTCCTGAGCATATCGGGCAACATCTTTCGGACAGGCGCGGGCAGTAACGAAGAGCTTAGGTTGTAGCCCAATCTTCCCACTGCGCTCATCGCAGTACGCACGGGCTTAGGCAATTTTGAAAGCGGCTGCCAGATGGAATCATACAACTTCAGGTAACGGGCATAATCTTGATAGCCGCAGAAAATTTCGTCCGACCCTTCACCGACTTGAATGACTGTCGTGCCGGATTCTCGCGTCAATTTCGACACGTAATGAAGCGGCACACAAACAGGGTCGGCAATAGGCTCGTCTTGATGAAAAATCATCTGCGGCAGAAATTCGATGAACTCATTTTGAGTAATCAGAATTTCGTGATGGTCTGTTCGGTATTCCCGCGCTACGTACCGCGCTTCTTCAATCTCGTTAAACTCCGGCGCGTCCGAAAACCCTACAGTGAAGGTACGGATAGGTTGCGTCGTCAACTGCGCCATCAGAGCAACATTGGCGGTCGAATCAATGCCGCCGGACAAAAACACCCCGAAAGGCACATCGCTCATCATGCGCTTCTCGATGGACTCCGTGAGCAGGCGTAGAACTTCTCGCGCGGTCTCTTCTTCGCTCAATTCTTGCGCAGGCTGTTCAACGATGGCGTCCCAATAGCGGGTGATTTTTATATCGCCACGCGAATCACAAAGGAGCAAACACCCGGCGGGTAATTTGTTGATGCCTGCGAAAAGCGTGCGCGGTGCTGGCGTAGTCAAAAAGGTCAGATAGTGATAGAGCGATTCTTCGTCCATCTCTCTACTGATTGATGGGTGCGCGAGGATAGCTTTGATCTCGGAAGCGAAAATCAAACGCCCATTTTGAATCGTGTAATAAAGCGGCTTTACGCCTATGCGGTCGCGGGCAAGCACCAGACGCTGTTGGTTTTCGTCCCACAACGCGATGGCAAAATCGCCTTCGATCTCTTGAACAAAATCTAAACCGCGCTCTTCGTACAGATGAATGATGGTTTCCGTGTCCGTGCGGGAACGATACGAATGCCCCGATTTTATTAAGGTTTTTCGCAACTTTTCGTGATTATAGATTTCGCCGTTGAAGGTAATCCAAACCGTTTCATCTTCGTTTGGCATGGGATTGTGACCGGCAGGCGAGAGGTCGACAATCGAAAGGCGGCGATGCCCGAAACCTAAGCGACGGTCTTTGGTAATGTATGTGCCAGCGTCATCTGGTCCGCGATGCGTCATCTGGTCGCGCATCGAAATGAGGAGCGATTCATTGACGCTTGGCGCGTTCACCGCGTATTCGTATATGCCAACGATTCCACACATAATTCAGTAGGCAGTAGGCAGTAGGCAGTAGGCGGTGAGTGTTCAATTTACTCTTTGCCAACGGCAAACCGACTACTGAGCTCAAGTACACGCCTTTCGTCGCCGAATCGAAACGGGATGAAAAGCATCTCGTTTTTGAAAGGCACATCTGTGCGTAAGCGATACATAATACCAGAAGAAGGTAGGCGCGTCCTGTAGCTTGGCGAAACCCAATGGCAGGTTTTCTTAATCTCGAATTTTAAATTAGCATTCGCCGTAAACTTATCCGTCTCGAATTTTATATTTGATAAAGTCGAGGCAGAATCTTTCTCGACTTGCAGATTGGCAATTGGCACGATTGCAAGAGCGGATATTTTGCCTTTGACTATGACGCGATGGTTTTCTTCGATTGAAACTTTCAAGCCTGCGTCGAAGTTGAAGAAAAATTCAAACAGGTGATGGCCTTTGCCTGTGAAAATATCTTCGATTAACCAGTATTCATCGTGCTTATCGAATGTCATGATGCGGCGAAGCGTGACCGGTTTAGCCAGCCGCTTGTAGCCGTAATGCTCCGCATCAAGCACGTCACGCTCTTTATCGCTTTGCCACGAATTGACTTTGGGCAGCACGTTTGTGCCAAGCGCGAACGGTTGATCCTGGTTGATTTCGCTTATCTCTTTTCGGTCTATGCGAACAGTGTTGTGATAAGCGGTCGAGCGAAACAGATGTCGCCAAGGCTTGCTTGCTGTGTAAACGAAGGTTCCGGGATCGCGCAAAAAAGTTTGCCCGAAAGCGTAGAGCTCAAAAGAGAGAGCATCGGAATGGGCGTGCGAGCCGCGTCCTTTCGCGCCGTGATCGCCGCAGTCTATGATGGCGTAAAGCGAGTCTTTGCGTTGAATGAAAATCTGCGAAACGTTAAACGCTTGCGAAATCGGCGTTTGTTGGTTCCAGGGGAATCGCTCAAATTTTTTCAAGCCTTCTTCGCCGAACCACCAGACGGCTTCTTCATCAAGTTGATTGGTTTGTCTGAATTTGTCTTTATCGAATAAAACGGCGGCGATGGATAATAGATAACTGTGTTCAGCCGAAGGTCTTTCTTTGAATTTCAACAAGCGACCATCGTCTGAATCACCAACGAGCGGTGCCTCTTGGTCGGGCTTTGAATAAGCGCGCACAAAATCGAACATAGCTTCGAGGCGTTGCCATAATCGAACCGGCAATTCAACATCGCTAGATCTGCTCAGGGTGAAAAACATCAAGAAGATTTCAAGCACCAAACGGTGGTAGCTGATTGATGCTTCAAAGTCTGCGCCGTCGGCTAGAATTTGATGGTCTAACTCTTTCAGCAATTCCGCTGTGGCAAATTTCAACCACCCATCTGATTCCTTAAAGTAGGGCATCGTCGCGCCGATGACGAACAGACCGATCAGGTTTGAAAGATAGTGATTGCTTGAAACGCGATGCGAAAATTCCAGATTGGCGCGAATGAATCGCCCGTGTGCAAGCAATATTTTCAAGGCGAGTTCGATGACCACAGTTGTGAGCATTGGTGAAGCGTGAAACAGATCAAGCGCAGCGATGATGTTGATTGCCCGTATTCCTGCTTCCATTGCCACCGTCCAGTTAATGCCAAAACGCGGCGGGTTACTTTCGCACCATGAAGTCAGTTGATGAATAAATTCCGCTGCGTATCGTTCATCTTTCGTGAGCGCATAGGCGCGACCTAAGGTTACAAAGTGGTGTAGGCGGTTCAATTCCCAAACGGCGCGAACGTCTGATGATTTGCCTCGCGCAATAGGCATTGTAGTGTGGTGAAGCATGGGCCAACGAACCCCGGTTTCAATATCCGAATGCCAATCAATCTGCTGTCCGAAATTCAAAGCGCGATTGAAAATAATGATTTGATGATTAAGTATTGACTCAGCTTCGAGCAAAGTTTTTGTGACCGATTCGGGGAAACTTTGTTTGATGATTGCGGCGGTGTTCTCTACGTCCTCTAATCCTTTGGTCAGGTGAGGCGACGTGCCTTTACGAATGTGAAGTGCGATTTGAGTGATCGGCAAGCCTTTGATGGCGCGCGCCAGTTGTTGGTCTGTGATATAGCTTTTGTCTATGTCGTCAACGGCGCGATGATAAGTTTTCGCGGCTTTGCGTTGCAGGCGCAGCAAGGCTTCCGCGCTCAATTCTGAGAGCGTCATACCTCGCGCCTTTTGAATTACTTTTCTTATCTTTTCACCTGTGAGGTTCAGCAAAGATATTGGAAAGCAAGCCGAGCATAAAGAAAAAATACAAATTCAAATCCGAATAGTAACCGCTTTGCAAAGTGAATCCGGATATCGTGTACGCCGCAAACAGAACCAAAAATCCTCCGCTTGCTAAAAAATGTCGCTCTGTGGTTGAACGACGCAAAGCGCGAAATCCCATCAATAGCAAATACGCATTGGCGAGTAAGTAAGGTGCAAAACCTGAGAAACCGAGTTCGGAAGCGATCCATAAAAAATTGGAGTGCGGCGTTTCTCTGGCTCTGATGTCGCCGACCCAATCTATATCTTGGTGTTGCCAATCCGAAAAGATTACATCGAAGTATTCGCTGTAGTTTGTCAGTCCGACTCCCACAACGGGATTGTCGCGAGCGATTCTCGCAGCAGTTTGCCAGGTCGCAAGTCTGCCGTAAAAATTGCGCGGACTGGCGAGCCGGCGAATCATGAAAGAACCACTTATCTCTGTCCAGGCAACAAAAACCATCAATAAAACAAGCGCAATTGTTGAATAAATTACAACGCGACGCGAGCCCAAACGGGTAAATCTGTAGGCTTTGATTGCGCGCTTTTCTTCAGCAGTTTTTGTTGTTGTGGCAGCTTTTTGTTTTGCCTGGATGAAGTATTCAATTGCCAGCCAGCAAAGAACCATTGCAAAACCGATGGTGCGAAACAGCGGCAGCAGTGTTGCAACGGCTGCTGCGGCGAGCCCTGCAAAGTAAACGAATCGCGCGCTCTTGTCGAATTTGATTTGCAGCAAGCGTGGCAAGAGTCGCAAAAACAGAGTCACAAGCAAACAGATGATTGCGTAAGATGAATCGGATATGAAAGGGCCATTCACTCGCAATTCGCCTTCGCGAAAAACCGTCGAACCTTTGTAAGCGAAGAGATTTGCGCCTGTGAAAAATTCGTAGACACCTGTGGCGAACAAAAACAGAGCCAGCGCAATTGCCGCAATCAGCAAAACATTTTCACGTTCTCGCCAATTGAAGTGAGATCGCGCCACGTGAAAAACCACGAGTGGCAAAAAGAAAGAATCAATCGCTATCCTTATCGCATAGGTAACATTCGTAGATTGCATGATCGCATTCAACAAAGCGATGGCAGCTAAAAACAACCAGGCGATTTCAAATTTCGATAGGGAGAATGTCCGGAGTCTGGAGTCTGGAGTCTGGAGTCTGGCTTGCGGATTTTGGATTTTGAATTTTGGATTTGCGATTGTTCGAGCTTGCCAATGTGTAAGCAACAACATAATCACAAGACCAAACATAACCGCACGGTCAAAGGTGATGACAGATTTATCGAGAGGGAAACGGAAGAAAAAAGAGGCAATTGGCGAAAGCAAGAACCAGGCGAGCAGCAGGTTTTCAAAAGGCAGATTGATGCGGCTCAACGATTCTAAAACTCGTTGAGAAATTGATGAGGCAAATATTGCTTCGTTGCTGCTCTGCTTCATTGGTGTTACTTACGAAAAATTGACCTGAAATTATTTTGCTTTATACCTTAATTAAAACGTACCACTGATGAGCGGCTCTGCCGCTTTGATGTGCGGCGGTGGCTTTGCCCCGCCGCATAAGTTTTGCCGAGATGTTTCGGGGCTACGCCCCAAATTGGCAGCGTAGCCGCCGGTGAGAAATGGCAAACATCACGCAGATGCCGAGCCTCTCCGCACATCAAAGCGGCAGAGCCGCAGAGATAAGCTCGAAAACTTATGGGGGATAGAATCGTTCGATAGAGGATGAATCGTTTCATCAGTTGTTGCTCAGTGACTGGCTTCTTCGATGGCGTCAACAATGCGTCGCGCCGCTTGCCCGTCCCATAAATCAGGCACTCGCGTAGCAGTTGGCGGATTGTCTAAAGCCTTCAATGCCTCGCGCTTGATTGTTTCCGGGTCATTACCGACTATGCGATTCGTGCCTTCCGTTACGGTGATGGGGCGCTCGGTGTTTTGCCTCAAAGTCAGACAAGGAATGCCAAGCGCGGTGGTCTCTTCCTGTATGCCGCCACTGTCGGTCAAAACCAAACGACTGTTGCTGTAAAGTTGCAGAAAATCCAGGTAACCGAGCGGTTCTGTCAAAATTAAATTCGTCTGTTTTTCCACCAATGATTTTAAGCCGAACTCTTCAAGCCTGGCCCGCGTGCGCGGGTGAATCGGGAAAATAATCGGCAAGCGCTCCTGCACGGTGTTCAATGCATCAAGTATTCCCGCAAGCGTTTCTTTGTCATCAACATTCGACGGGCGATGCAACGTCATGGCGCAATAATTTCCCTTTTGCAGATTGAACTGTTCAAGGATATGCGAAGACTTGGCGCCTTCAAGATGGCGATAAAGCGTGTCTATCATCACATTACCGACGAAGCGAATCTTTGCTTGCGGTACGCCTTCGCGCAAGAGATTTTCATTAGCGTCTGGCGATGGTGTGAGCAATAAATCGGCAAGCGCGTCGGTGACCAGGCGATTGATTTCTTCGGGCATCGTGCGATCAAAACTTCTCAAGCCCGCTTCGATATGAGCCACTTTCACAAGCATTTTTGCCGCGACAAGAGTTGCCGCCATTGTCGAATTGACATCGCCGACGACCACTACCCAATCGGGTTGATGTTCTTTGATAACTTGCTCGAAGGCAATCATGATGCGCGCCGTTTGTTCGGCGTGTGATGCGGAGCCGACTTCCAGATTGATCTCGGGACGGGGAATTTGAAGGTCTTCAAAAAACGAATCGCTCATCGCTTCGTCGTAATGTTGCCCTGTGTGAACGAGCAGCGGTTGAATTCTGCCCGTGCGTTTTCGCATCTCCTCCATCACCGGAGCAATCTTCATGAAATTGGGGCGCGCGCCGACTACGTTAATGATTTTTAACATGGTTTTAATTGCTCTTGGGTTGAGGTGATGGCTTGAAATAGGCTACCAGAGCCACTATCGTGACACAGGCTAGCAAAGCGATGAGCGCCGCTGAGGCTGCGTTGCGCCACCCTGTAGGTTGAATTACGGAGACCGCAACGACCGCTTCTTTGAGCGATGTTTTGCGGCTCATGGTTGGCGATGAGTTGTTGAATGTAACCGTGTCCAAATCCTCTTCAAGTTTGATAATCAACTCGCGCGAGGCAGAAGCTTGCGCTTTCAACTCTTTCAGTTGTGATTCAAGCTTTTGCTCGCGAGCCTGGCGCGGCGCGATTGCTTCATTGAAAAGCTTTTCATGACGCGAGATTAATTCGTCGGCTACGGCTTGCGCCAGTCTGATGGCTTCGCTTTCGCTTTCTGCCGATGCCGTGATTTTTAGCAAGATCGGATAGCGCGAAACGCGAGGCCCTACGATGATCGCTTCTGATTGAATGTTATTTTTTAACTGTCTGGGCTTGACGCCAATCTTCGGCGCAAGCTCATGCATGAAGCCAGCGCTTTTGATGACTTGCTCGGTAATGTAGGTGTCTTCGAGAGGATCTTTCCAAACGCGCCCGACTTCGATGATTGCATCGGCTGTATAAAGTGTTGGTTGTTGACGCGCAAGGTAGAGGGCAAAGGCTGCGGCCGCGATGACTACGATGAGGATGAGCCATTTGGCATGCCAGATTGCCGAGAAATATTTATCAAGATTCACTTCGTCGCTCATTGCATTGTTTGAATTTTTCGTCATTGCCAAGCCACGAAGTCTAAATTACGCCATTGATTTTGCACAAGCCTCAGCGACCAGGCAAAAACAAAGGCAGCGCGAAAAGTTTTAACCCTTCGCGCTGCCTCCGTCATTTTCAGAATCAATTCTGAATCTCAGTATCTCCGGCGATTTTTATACAAGTGATAAGCTGCACCGCCACCTCCGCCGAGCAAGGCACCAATGCCAGCGCCTTTTTTACCGCCGAACATTGCGCCCAGCCCCGCGCCGATTGCCGCCGGCGCTGCAATCCTCAAGATCGTTTTGGTTTTCGACCCCATACCAGAGCGATAATTTGGATTCACGTATCTGTCACTGGCGACTCTGGAATAAGGAGCCCGATAAGTGCGTGAAGCATAGGTTTTGCGATGTTTGCGGCAAGCGAAAGTTTCAGGAGCGATGGCTAAAAAAGCAATGGTTAGAATTAGACCGATAACGGCGATTTTCTTTTTAAGCATGATTAATTTTCTCCCTAATGAAATATTTAGGTTCGTGAAGTTATTTGTTGGGCAAATTATATGCCATCTTCGGCGGGGTTTGTCAGTTGATAAAAAAAGCGCGAAATGCTTAGGTTTATCTACTTTTCTTAGGAAATATTAAGGGGAAGCTTGAGTAAATGCTACATTCCATATCGTGCAATCGCGCACGATATGGAAGCGGATCAGAAGAAAAGAGAAACGGTCGCGCTATATTACAATCGGCTTTTTTGTCTGCAAGTTCTTTTCAAGTTTGAGCTTTCCTCGTGTGGATAATTTGCTTGCCGCTACAGGAGATCACCCAATTGCCCATCTATTTCAGGCTTCCCTGCATCCTTTTATGGATGGCATCTGAAGAATAATTTTGCAAATTGCCATGGTGAATACGCGTCTTTGACGATGACCGATTACCTGTAGCAAGGAGGGCGATTTTTGGCTTCGCGGCAGTAATCTGGAGAACAAACCCCACAGAATATATGAAAAAAGACGTATGTATATCATACGATGATAATAGATTAATGCACCAATACATGTATGAAAAATTGACGTGCAATAAGCGTGGCAGCCTAGGCATAAGAAACCTTTATGAGCTTGAAAAAAAACTTTATCCTCACGCTAAATCCACTCTTAAAAAGATGGTTAGCTGTCCATCTTCGTCACCTTCTTCAAAACTTTTTCTAAACAATTCGTGCTTTTACAAGCCTTATAACTAAGGCATAGAAGTTGCGCTAGGTTACTTTTGCGGATTGCTTCGTGAATATCTCATTGATTTGACTCGTAACGAATCGAGTCATTTGAAATGCAGAATAAAACAAAAGAGCAGAAAATTTGTGACCTAAAGAGCCTCATAAAGTTAAAGGATTAGCAATCTATAGACGTTAAGAAAAAGAAATGTACCGTAGACTGTCTAGTCTGCGGAGCCTTGTGTTGCTCAAAAATTGCCGAAGAACGAGAGTTTGCAGCCAGAGTTGATCTTTTCTTTGAGTTTTTCAGTTCATGAAACATCCGCA
>JANMSG010000025.1:0-2838 GCA_031389065.1 Acidobacteriota bacterium
ACAGAGGCGCACAAAGGCGATGCTGGTAAAGTGTTACTCATCGCAGGCTCAGGCGGGAAAACCGGGGCGGCTTCTTTGGCAGGCGAAGCAGCGATGCGAGCAGGCGCAGGGCTTGTGACTATCGCAACGGCGCAGACGGCGCAACCGACCGTAGCCGCTCAAGTGATTGCCGAATGCATGAGCGAATCACTTCCCGAAACAGATGCCGGATCAGTTGCGTTGGAAGCGCTTGTACAAGCTATGAAGCTGGCCAACGAACGCGACGTTGTAGCAATAGGTCCCGGCTTGGGCTCGACAGATGAATCAACACGCAACTTCGTGCGCCAAATGATTACGAGAAGACAATTCCCCATGGTAATTGACGCAGACGGATTAAACGCGTTGGTTGGCTGGACAGAAAATCTGAAAGGCAGCGCGGAGTTCCCTTTGATTTTGACTCCGCACACGGGCGAAATGGCGCGGCTCCTTGAGAAACCAATTAAAGACGTAGCGCAGAATCGCCTTGAAATCGCCGGGGATTTTGCAACCGCGCATCAAGTGATTTTGGTTTTGAAAGGCAGTCGCACTTTGATAGCTGCGCCGGATGGCGAAGTTTACGTCAATCCAACGGGCAATGCGGGGATGGCTACGGGCGGCAGCGGCGACGTTTTGACAGGCATACTCGCGGGACTCTTAGCGCAGAAAAAAGATGATGCGCTTGGCGCAACCATCGCGGCAGTTTATCTGCACGGATTTGCTGGCGACCTGGCCGCTTCGCGTTTTGGCATGCGCGCAATGATTGCTTCCGATATTTCAAAGCATCTGGGCGAAGCCTTTATACAAATCGGCGGCGATAAAGAGAAGCCATAAAAACAGAGAAAAAGTTATTCATGAACATTACCGGCGAATATATCACGCGCTCTGCCGAAGAGACTTTCGAGTTGGGGCAGCAGATCGGCGAACAACTCGAAAGCCGCGCCATCTTTCTTTTGAGCGGCGATTTAGGTGCCGGCAAAACGGTGTTTGCCAAAGGCATGGCGGCAGGGCTTGGCATAGATCCTGTTGAGGTGACCAGTCCGACTTTCACTTTAATTAATGAATACGAAGGTCGCTTGCCATTTTACCATATAGACCTCTACAGGCTTGAAACAGGAGCGTGTCAGGAGCTGGGTCTGGAAGAGATGTTTGAAGAAAAAAAATCCGTAATCTTGATTGAATGGGCCGAGCGTCTAGGTTTTGCGCCTGAAGGAGGGATGGCAATCAGCATCGAATACTTGAGCGATACCGAGCGCAAAATCAAAATCGCTGAACTTGCCAAACCGAAATTGCAACGATGATCCCAATAGGCAAATATGAATTGCTTGACAGCCGTTATCACGCTTATGACGAAAGCGCGACAGAGGTGTTTGAAATCATCAAGCGCATCATTCAATCGCAGATTCCTGAAATGGAAATCGAACATACGGGCAGCACAAGTGTTGGCATTGCCGGGAAAAATATCATTGACGCTTTGATAGTTTGTGAGCGCGATGAATTCGTGGATATTTTAACCAGGCTTGAAGAAGTAGGCTTTCACATCAGCCCTTTTCAAAATCTTCCTGAAGACAGATCTTTGCGCGTAGGTTCAATCGTTTATGAAAACAAGCGTTGGCTGATTCATATTCATCTGACGCCGCGCGGCTCTGAAGACCACAAGAATATTCTTTTCTTTAGAGATTTTCTTCGCGCTAATAAAGAGGCTGCCCAACAATATGCAAAGATAAAACAGCGCGCCGTAGAAGAGGGTAAAATCGGAGCACCGGAGTACAACGATGAAAAAGCTCCGTTCATTTTGTCTGTGCTTGAAAAGCGGAAATTGAAAGCCAGATAAATTGAAGGGCGCGCAAATTAAAGCTTACGCTCATCAACAGCTTGACTTGATAGTTTTCCGGCAGCACAGGCAGGAGTAGAAAATACTCTTAAATGATATTATTTGTGAAAGTTCATTAAGAGGGAGTAGTGCGAGGAAGCATATGTGTTATCTTGCTATCAATATTTTTCATGAACCAGAGTTTCTGGATTTTGAGCCAGCAGAAATTCTTGAGCGTTTACAAAAAAGTTTCTTGAATGTATTGGTGGAACCGGAAGACCCCTTAGTAGTCAAGGCGCGTAGTTTAGAAAAAAAATTAGCAGAAATAGGTGAACAGGGAAGTATTGTAGTGAAAGACGCTTGGCGAAATGCTAAAGAACTGGGGCCGACTTTCGCCTTTACTATTGAGGAAAACAAAGACGAACTGATCAAAGGAAGAATTGGACGTTATATGGTTAAGTTTGAATTTGAAAGAAGTGTTTCAAAAAATATCCGTGATCGCCTTTGTGAATTGCTACTATCTTTAGAAGCAGGCGACATTTTCTCTTTTGATTGCGAATCTGGAAAGAGTATTCCTTATATCTCTCATGAGTGAGTCAGTTATTTTTTTAATATACCTATCCGAATGCCGTGCAGACCAGCTATATCTTTAACTCACTGAACCGACTGACCAACGTCACATCTAACAAAGCAGCAACACAGCTTGCTTTGTATGCCTACACGTAGCGAACTTCCCCAAACCAGCAGGCAAGTAAGCCTTGCGCTTCCGAGATTGAATAATCGCCTTCGGCTTTTTGGAATAAAACTCTATTGTTTAACAACTCGCCAAAGAAGTCCCCTTTCTTTCAAGTAGGGGATGAATTTGGCATCGCCGCAAGGCGATTATTTACCGAATGAGCAATATCAATTCGATAGAAAAAAGGTTATAATCAGGCTATTAAAGCCTATAAATTCAAACTCAAACCATCAAAGAGAATTGCTCATCAATTCGAGCAAACGCTTGATCTTTG
>JANMSG010000048.1:0-17280 GCA_031389065.1 Acidobacteriota bacterium
TGAATTTCGCACCTTCGGCGCTTTTCAACACATTTTCAAAAAGTGTCCAGACATCAGGTGTCAAGCGTAGATTGCAGGAAGCCTGTACATAAATCAAAGGGTTTGAAAGGCTCTGAATAAGCTCGAAAAACGAGCAACATCAAACTTTGTGATTGATGCACAGGCTTCAATTCTTTTAGGATACGGAAATGAAAAAAATCGGAAGTCTTATAATTTGGTGCATCTTGGTTCTGCTTGTGAACGAGTTCGCCTGGGCGCAGAAAACCTTGACTCCAGTCGCGCCCTCCAATGCACCTCGCGTCTTTTTGCTGAACGCAAAGAATCTGCAAACCACGAAACAGCGTCTTCATGAAGGCGATAGAAGTCTTGCTCTTGCGTTGGCGCAACTTGAACGCGAGGCCCAGAAAGCGCTGACCATCGCCCCGTTTTCAGTTGTCAATAAGGAACAGACGCCACCAAGCGGAGATAAGCATGATTACATGAGTCAAGCGCCGTATTTCTGGGCCGACCCGAAAGCTCCAAACGGCCTGCCTTACATACGGCGCGATGGCGAGCGCAATCCCGAAATCAATAAAATCACTGACCGGCAAAACATCGGCAAGCTGATTTCTACGGTGGAGACGCTGGCTCTAGCTTACTATTTGAAAGGCGATGAGGGTTACGCGGCGAAAGCTGCGCAGTTACTGCGCGTCTGGTACCTCGATGCGGCGACGCGGATGAATCCAAATTTTCAGTTTGCTCAAGCCATCCCAGGCATCACTACAGGACGCGGCATCGGTCTGATAGAGACCAGCGGACTGACTCAGTTGGTGGACGCGGTCGGGTTGCTGGCGGGCTCGAAAGCCTGGACAAAAGCCGATCAGCGTGGCCTCGAAGATTGGTTTGCCAAGTTTCTCCAGTGGATGCTGGAGAGCAAGAACGGGCGCGACGAAGCCGCCGCGAAAAACAATCACGGAACTTACTATGACATGCAGATTGCCTCCTTTGCGCTGTTTATCGGAAAGAAAGATTTGGCTAAAGACATTCTGCAAGCTGCTCGTCAAAAACGTATCGCCACGCAGATCGAAGCAGACGGCCGTCAGCCTTTGGAATTGGCGCGCACCAGGTCATGGAGCTACAGCGTCATGAACCTGCGTGGACTGATGGCGCTTGCGGTGCTCGGAGAACACGTCGGAGTGGACTTGTGGAACTATCAGACGGTAGATGGGCGCAGCATTCGCAAGGCACTTGATTATCTTTTGCCCTTCGCCCTGGGCCAGCAGAAGTGGCCGCACCAGCAACTTGGCGAATGGCCACCACAGGAGTTATTTCCGTTGCTGCGCAAGGCTGCGGCCAAATACCGGAACCCGCAGTATCAAGCGCTGCTCTTGAAAATACCCGATGTGGATCAGGCAAACCGAAACAATCTGCTGGATGCGAAGGAAACGGAGAAGAAACCGGCGCAGAAATGAACGGGTGGCATTTGACCCGGTCAGACGAGATTGCTGTCGCGCATGCACAATAACGGCTGTGTTGCACCAGCCGTTTAAGGAGTTCTCTGTAGGGAAGAGGAAGAAAATAAAATCCAATATTTACTGTTGAGAAGCGGTTTTTGTCCGCCAGCCTCGCTGTCTCTGACCGCTTCTCAACTCTGTGTATTTCTTTCTGCTTCCCTAAGCCGGCAACCTCTATGACTCTTGACGAATTGAATTGATCCTGAAGATCAAATTCTGCTGCCAGGTTGAATATCAATCAGAGCAGTAGGCTGTTAAGAAGCGGTCTCTGACCAACGATTTACGTGTTCAAAGACTGCTTCTTAACACCACTGATTTTATTTTCAAATTGTTATGAGGAACAACTCATATGAAAAAATTGATCATCGTCGCCGTCTTATGCTTATTGCCAGTGGCACAGGCTGTATTCGCCCAAAAGGCAGTCACACCGAAATGGGAGCAGGTAGCTTCGGGGGTATGGAAAGCGCAGGTCGGTAAACCGGAAAGGCTTACACTGCTTGGTGCCGCAGGCTGTAAGCCCGCAGTCGAGGCACTTCGTGCTATGCCTGACGCATCCTTTCCAATTGACCAAAAAGAGATCGAGGCGCGCCAATGGGATTGGAAGACAGCGCTACGTTTTCCGCTCGCGCTCAATGAAGATGTTTATGGGCTTGGCGTGGATTTCAAGACCATGCGCCGCACGGGTTCGGTCTTCCTGCTGCACGTTGATCACTGGGGCGGTCAGACCGGACGCACGCACGCGCCCGTGCCGCTCTATGTTTCGACGAATGGCTACGCCGTTCTTTTTAACTCGGCGCGCTTCTTGAAAGTAAACGTAGGCATTGGTGTGCGACTCGCCGCCAAAGAAAAGCCACCGATCATTGATCGTACGGCGGGCAAAGGTTGGGCCGCACAACCCCGTTCAGATTCCGTCGAAGCGCTGGTGAACGCTGAAGGCATGGAAGTCCTGGTGTTTGCCGGACCAACGCCTTTGGACGCGATTCGCCGCTACAACCTGTATTGCGGCGGTGGCGCATTACCGCCCAAATGGGGGCTCGGTTTCCTTGCCCGCACGCCGACGCGTTACAGCGCAGAGCAGGCGCTCAATGAAATCTCGGAGTTTCGCAAAAATGGCATCCCGCTAGACATGCTCGGGCTTGAACCCGGCTGGCATGACCACGCCTACCCCTGTTCATTTGAATGGGACAACCAACGCTTTCCCGACCCGGCAAAATTCCTCGCCGAAGTGGAAAAGCAGCACGTGCGCGTCAACTTGTGGTTCAACCCTTATGTCTCGCCAAGCGCGCCGCTCTATAAAAAACTGCTGCCTTACGCGGGCACGCACCTCGTCTGGAACGGCATCGTTCCGGACTACACGATGGCAGAGGCGCGCAAAATCTTCGCCGACCATCTGGCGCAGGAAGTCGTCAGTGTTAACCCCAAAGCCGTCGGCGGTTTCAAGATTGATGAAGTAGATGGTTACGACCGCTATCTCTGGCCAGACACGGCAACCTTTCCCTCGGGGCGTGACGCTGAACAACTGCGCCAGACCTACGGGCTGCTTGTGCAGCGGCTGGTCTATGATCTCTTCCGCCAGCAGAACCGTCGCACGCTTGGTCAGGTGCGCGGCACCAACGCAGGCGCGTCACAGTTTCCGTTCGTCATTTACAATGACAACTATGCCTTTGACGAATACATCACCGCCGTAGGCAACAGCGGTTTCGCAGGCGTCTTGTGGTCGCCGGAGGTTCGCGGCGGCAAGGGGGAGGATATGCTGCGGCGTACACAGGCTGTCTGCCTCTCGCCGCTTGCGCTCTTCAATGGTTGGGCTACAAACGACAAGCTTTGGACACACGCAGAGGTCAAAGACCACATACGCGACGCTATCCTACTGCGCATGCGGCTGCTGCCTTATTTGTACACGACCTTTGCGCAGTACCATTTTCAAGGCACACCGGTAGTTCGCCCTATGCAACTGGTGCCAGGTTTTCAGACCGTTGCAGGGCAAGAGTCTGGCCGGCTCGATGCCACCACCAATCCTTACGCGATTGGCAAGGTGGACGAAGTGAAGGACCAGTACATGCTTGGCGACGCTTTGCTTGTTGCGCCAATTCCTCCAGGCGTGAAGTCCCGCAAGGTCGTTTTACCCGCAGGTCGTTGGTACGATTTCTATACGGGAAAGCTTGCTGGTGAAAACCAGACGATTGAAGTCACACCGCCGCTGTCACAAATTCCACTTTTTGTGAAGGACGGCGCCCTTGTGCCGATGATCAGCGAGCGCCAGTGGACGCCCGGAGCGGATGAAAGCTTGGCGATGGAGATTCGTCACTACGGCGATCAGCCAGGCAAACTGGCGCTCTACGACGATGACGGGGAAACCTTCAATTACGAAAAGGGCGAATACTCGTGGACACAGTTGAGCGTCACCAAAGATGGCCAAGGCGTTTGGCATGGCAGCGTCACGCCAGATAAAAACGGCAAGAAGTGGCACTATTCAGCGGTTTCCTGGACCTTCATGACGAAGTAGTAACGAAAACAACATAGCCTTGACCAATCGCTGCTGTCAGCACGTTGGTCAACGGCGCACGATGTAAGGTCGAAGAGACTTTGATAAGAATACGATTTACTGATAAAAGAGACGAGGATGGATGAAATTAAATGCTAGACCGCAAACATCAGAGGCGCATTTGACCGCTTGCGGTTCGCGATGTTTTTCCAGTCCGGGACAACTCGGACCAAGCTCACTCAAAAGGAGGATTGATTATGAGGTTAGGAAGAAAGTCTACGAAGATAGTTTTTACCTATCTTTCCATCGGTTGCATCTGCCTGCATCTGGTCAGCTGGCCAGCCTTCGGGCAGGAGGTTCGCGGTTCAATTACCGGTCGAGTCGTGGATGGCACGGACGCCGCCGTGGTTGGAGCGAAAGTTACGGTGACCAATTTAGGCATGAACACCTCGACCTCTGTAAAAACAGATGAGGGAGGCAATTACTCTGTATTTTACCTGATGTCAGGGAAGTATTCGGTGACTGTCGAAGCCCAAGGATTTAAGAAGTATGTGAATCAAGGTATCGAAGTCCGTGTCTCTGATAAATTGACGCTTGACCTACAGCTTGAAATCGGTGCCGTGCAGGAATCGGTCAGCGTAACCTCTGGAGCAACGTTGCTTGATGTCAGTTCGGCAACCGCCGGGCAGGTCATTGACGGGCGACGCATTTCGGAGTTGCCGCTTTCAGATGGCAATCCCTTCACGCTGACGCGGCTTGCGCCGGGTATAGGCTACGTCGGCGATCTGAAATTCTCAAGACCGTTTGACAACAACGGCAGTTCCGACATTATCTCGAACGGCTTGCCGCGCGGCGGTGGGCACGAATTTACGCTCGATGGCGTACCTAACACCGACGATAATGGTTCGAATCGTGTCGCCTTTATTCCGCCAGCCGATGCGGTGCAGGAGTTTAAAGTCGAGACCGCAAGCTTCGACGCGCAGCAAGGGCACGGCGCTGGTGCCACGGTCAACGTCGCGATTAAAAACGGCACCAATAGCCTGCATGGCACGATCTATGAGTTCGTCCGCAATGATGTACTCTCAGCCAACGACTTTTTCATCAACCGCACCGATCTGAAAGCCAATCCCGGAAGCGACAAGAATAAGGATGGCAAAGCGGATCGCGTTGCGTTGCGCTACAATCGCTATGGGGCAACAGTCGGCGGGCCGATTTGGATTCCGAAACTCTATGACGGGCGCAACAAGTCTTTCTTCTTCTTTGCCTATGAGGGGATCAAGGATACTTTCCCGGAACCCCTTCAGTTCACCGTACCGACCGAGGCGTTACGCAACGGCAACCTTTCAGCCTTGCTTGGGGCGCCCTTATTTAATACTAATGGCACGCCAATTTTGAATCTTGATGGCACCCCAGCCCGGGCCGGGCAGATTTATAACCCGTTCACCGCTGTTACCAGACCAGGCGGTCGTGTCGGGCGTAACTACTTTCCGGGTAACATCATTCCGGCAAACCTGATCAGTCCGATTGCCCAGGCTTATCTAAAGTTTTATCCTCTGCCAAACCAGCAGGGCGATTCACAGGGGCGCAACAATTTCATCAGCGGTCAACCGCGCACGGACGATTTTCACTCAGAGAGCTACCGCTTTGACCAGACCGTCAGTGAGAAGCAGAAATTCTACTTCCGCCTGACGCATAACAATCGGCTGGAGGCGCGCAGCAACTGGACTGGCGAGGTCAACGGCTTGCTCTCGACAGGGAATTTCCTGACTCGTAAGAACGACGGTTTCAGCTTCGACCACCTCTATACCATTTCGGCGACGACGATTTTCAATGCGCGCATCGGCTTCTCGCGCTTCGTGGAAAATAACGTCCGCCAGCATGAGGGAAATTTCGATCCGGCGAGCCTGGGCTTCTCTCCACAATCGGCAGCGTTTTTCGGAGACGGCAAATATCTGCCGCGTTTCGAGATTGGTCAATTCTCCGTGATTGGCGACAGCCGTGGCGACATCCGAACGCACAACATCTACGCTGTTCAGCCTACTCTGACCAAGATTATAGGCAGCCATTCGTTCCGAATAGGGTACGATTTCCGCTCATACAGAGAGAACAGCGACCCCTCTGCTCATGCGGCGGGCAGGTATGACTTCGGCACCAACTTCACGCGTGGTCCTCTGGACAATTCAACCGGCGCTGCCATCGGTCAGGAGTTCTCGTCATTCTTACTCGGACTGCCGACCGGTGGATTCATTGACCGCAACGCCTCGCGTTCGAACCAGACGCTTTATAGCGGCGTCTTCTTCCACGACGATTGGAAGGTGAATCAAAAGCTGACCCTTAATCTGGGCTTGCGCTATGAACAGGAGGGAGCGACGACGGAACGCTACGACCGCAACATCCGTGGCTTCGACCCGACCGCCAGCAGTCCGATTGAGGCGGCGGCGAAGGCGGCTTATGCAGCCAACCCGATTCCGGAAATCCCTGTGGCGAGTTTCAATGTCAAAGGTGGTTTGCTCTTTGCTGACAAAGCCCATCGCGATTTCTGGGAGAGCGATAAGAACAACTTTCAACCGCGCATTGGCTTCGCCTACTTGCTCAATGACAAAACCGTTTTGCGCGGCGGCTTTGGCGTCTACATGATTCCCTTCGTCATTGACGGTGTGAATCAGACGGGCTTCTCGCAATCAACGAGCATCGTGCCGACCCTGAACGCCGGGCTGACTTTCGCGCCGGATTGCGCCACCTGCGGCAACCTATTTAATCCCTTCCCTACGGGTGTCGCCGCACCGCCCGGCTCGACTTTAGGTGTTGGCACCTTCCTTGGTCGGGGCATCAGTTTCGTTCCCCTCGACAGAGTTAACGGAATGACACGGCGCTGGGAGTTGAGCTTGCAGCGCGAGTTGCCGGGTCGCTGGCTAGTGGAAGCCGCCTACATAGGCAACCGCGCCTTCGACATCACGACGGGCACGAACATTCTCAATGCCATTCCTCGCCAGTACCTTTCGACTAGCCGAGTGCGCGATGATGTTACGATCAACTTCCTGTCCGCGAACCTCTCGAACAATCCGTTTCGCAACTTGATTCCCGGACAGGGCCTCAACGGCTCAACCGTGCAGCGACAGCAACTCCTGCGACCGTTTCCGCAGTTCACCAGCATCGGCACGCAACGTTTTGATGGCAAGGCTATCTATCACGCCGGCCAGTTCCGCGTCGAGCGCCGCTTCAGCAGCGGGTTCACGTTGCTGACAAACTATACCTGGTCGAAAGTGATTGAAGAGGTGAGTTTCCTCAATGAGTCGGATACGAATTACGAGAGGCGTATAGGGTCAGACGACATCCCGCATCGCGTCGTCGTCAGCGGCATTTGGGAACTACCGTTTGGCAGAGGGCGTGCATGGGGCTCGGAGTGGAACGGCTTCGTTGACGCTTTCATCGGCGGCTGGCAGGTGCAAGGCATCTACCAGTGGCAGAGCGGACGCCCGATTGACCTGGGCGACCGCAACGTTTACTTCAACGGCGACCCGAGCACACTGCGTACCAAAATCACCGGAGACACAGTGGATAGAACCTTCGACACCAGCGGTTTCTATTTTACCGATGCCGCAGTACAGACTAACGGTGTGGTAGACCCTGCCAAGCAACGTGCTGACACGCGCATCAGGCTGGCAAACAACATCCGCGTCTTCCCGTCGCGCCTGACCGGGTTCCGTCGCCAGCCGCTCAATCAGTGGGATCTCTCGATGATCAAGAACTTCTCAATCAAGGAAAAGGTGAAAATCCAACTGCGAGGCGAATTCCTCAATGCCTTTAACCACCCGCAGTTCGGAGACACGAATACTGACCCGACCAATACAAATTTTGGCAAGGTGACGAGCCAGAGCAACCTTGCCCGTAACATTCAAATCGGCTTGAAAGTGGTTTTCTAAAGTGTGAGCAAGCGACTCCTATACGGTCTTTGTGAGCTTTCGTTGAAAATTAAATTCACCGAAAGCTCGCAAAAACCTCAATGTTTTGAAAGATTCTTTCCTGAAAAGCTCAACAGAGCTTGTAAACTGCGAGAAAAAAATATAAATAGTCACGCGAGCCGCTTGTGTTAATCGCTATTGGAAAGAGACGCGTAGCTTATGGAGCGAAAAGAGAAGTCGAGCGAAGATAACAAACTCAAACAATCTACAAAAATAGACCGCCGTACCTTTATGGCTGGAGTAGCGGCGGCTGCAAGCGTGACGACAGCTTTGGGTCAAGAGCGCAACTACGGACCCGGAGCGCCGCCCGTGCGCTATCCGGATGCCGATATCGTGGTTCTCGACAAACGCTTCGCCCAATACAAAATCGGCAACACGCCTATCCAGCGTCTGCACACGGGGATGTTGTGGGCGGAAGGTCCGGCTTGGAATGGGTTTGGCGGCTATCTGGTCTGGAGTGATATCCCCAACAATATTCAACATCGCTGGCTCGCTGAAGATGGTCACGTCAGCGTCATGCGCAACCCTGCCCAAAACAGCAACGGCAATACGTTTGATTGGGAGGGTCGGCAGATTTCCTGCGAACACGGCACCCGACGAGTCGCGCGTTACGAGCGCAACGGTGCGGTTACGGTGCTGGCGGATCAATGGCAGGGCAAGCCGTTTAACGCCCCCAATGACGTGGTTGTCCATCCAGACGGCGGTATATGGTTTACCGACCCCGGCTATGGCAGCATGATGCATTACGAAGGTAACAAGGGCGCCCTCCAAATTAAAGAAGCGGTTTATCGCATTGATGCCAAAACGGCAAAGCTGGACTTGGTTACGGACGAACTCTTTAAACCCAATGGGCTTTGTTTCTCGCCCGATTACAAAAAACTTTATGTCGTTGACACAGGCGCTGCGCCAAACGGGGAAGCGCCGCGACATATCAAAGTCTGGGATGTTGTTGATGGCAAGAAATTGAGCAACGGGCGAGTCTTTACGTCGATGAAACTCAAGACCAAGAGCGGCGAGTTATTTGGCGGCTCCGATGGCGTTCGCACGGATGTAGATGGCAACATCTGGGCAAGCGGTGGATGGGTTGGAGCAGGCTTTGACGGAGTACACATCTTCGCCCCTGACGGACAGCGCATAGGGCAGATTCTGTTGCCGGAAATCTGTAGCAACATCTGTTTCGGCGGAGCCAAACGCAACCGTTTATTCATGACTGCCAGCCAGTCTTTGTACGCAGTATATGTGGAAACGCAAGGCGCGCACATTGCTTGAGATGTGCCGCTGGCACGACAAAAGCCGTGCAAGGTGATGAAACCGGATGGAATCTGCGACAAAAACAACAACGACGACTTCTGTCTCTGTGCCTGAGCCGCCGAAAGGCTTGGCTTTACTGTTTATGATTGGTCCGGCGTTTGTCTGGATGGGCGAAGCCATAGGTTCCGGCGAGGTCATTCTATCAACGCGCTTTGGCGCTGTGTTGGGAACAGCCGTTTTGTGGGTGCCAGCCTCAGCCATTTTCTTGAAGTACTGGATGGGCATGGCTGGAGCACGCTACACGGTCTGTACAGGCGAAGGAATGATGGATATGTTCAGCCGTCTTCCGGGACCTAAGAATTGGGCTGTGTGGATGGTCCTGATCGCCCAAACCTTTGCCGCCACCATTTCAACAGGCGGGTTGGCAGTGGTAGTGGGGGTGTTTGCTCATGCCTTGATTCCGGCGCTTCCGGCTTTCGCATGGAGTTGGATTCTGGCAGCAATTTCTGTATCCATTGTCTGGTCAGGGCGATTCGATGCTTTGAAGCGAGTCATGAGCATACTGGTCACCTTGATGGTATGCGGGGTTACTTTCGTTGCCTTTAAGTCTTCGCCTGAACTAGGTGCGGTGTTCAGAGGGTTGTTTGGTTTTCACCTACCTGACATTCCGGAGTGGGCGATTGCCACGGGAAGAATTGGCAGCAATCCCTGGCATGAGTTAGCACCCATCATGGGCTGGGCTGGTGGAGGTTTTGCCTCACAGGTTTGGTATACCTATTGGGTGCTCGGAGCCGGATACGGCATGGCGCATGGACGTCCTTACGGTCAAGCAGCAGACGTTGAAGCGCTGAAGCAAATGACCCCTGAGACCGCAACCAAACTGCGCGGATGGTGCCGCGTAGTTTATGCAGATGCAACAACAGCGCTGACGATTGGCTGGATGGCGACACTCAGTTTTATGATTGCCGGGGCGATGATTCTTGGTCCCCGACAGGTTGTTCCCGACGGACCTGGCGTTGCCTTCGATCTGGCAGCCATCTTCGGCGAACGCTGGGGCAGAGGTGGCGAACTGCTTTTCATCACGGCTGGCTGCACGGCGCTCTTTAGTACACTGACCGGACAACTGGCTGGCTGGCCCCGTCTGCTCTCGGATGGCTCGCGCATTTGCATACCGAAGTTTGGGCAGATTGCCTGGAAAACACAATTCCATATCTTTTTGATCGGCCTTCTGAGTATCAATTTTATGATCACCTTTGCGCTGGGGCTCAGACCCGTGAAGCTCATTCAAACAGCTGCTTTTATTGAAGGCGTGTTACTGCTTCCCCTACAGGCGCTTGCTGTGCTTGTGGCAATTTACTTCGTGCTGCCGAAGATGCTGTCGGAAGAAGCCAGCCGTATTCTTCGACCTAGTAAAATTTTTGCTGTAGCCTTGACGATAGGCGCTATTGTATATTTTCTTGTTATTTACGCTCGGATCGCATTATGAAAACATTACTTTATCCTGAATATCTGCAACTTGAAATTGCCGATCAACCCAGACCAAAGCCCGCTGATGGCGAGGTGCTGCTACGCGTAGAAGCATGCGGCATCTGTGGCAGTGAGCTTGAGGCATTCAAAAAACAGAGTCCCAGACGTGTGCCGCCGCTTGTGATGGGGCACGAATTCTGCGGCGTGGTGGCAGAAATCGGAACCGGCATTGAGGCGCTCGTTGTTGGGCAACGTGTGGTCTCGCATTCTTTGTTTGGGTGCGGCGAGTGTGTACGTTGCCGACGGGGGGATGTCCACCTATGCGCTCACCGCCAGTTATTCGGTATGCACCGTCAGGGCGGTTTCGCCGAGTTCGTGACGGCTCCCGAAAGATGTCTGATTGCCTGGCCTGATGATTTACCCGCCGAAGCAGCGAGTCTGGCAGAACCTTTGGCAAATGGCGTTCACGTCTTCAATCTGACAAAACAACTGGCACCGAACCTTGTCGTCATTGTCGGCGCAGGACCGATTGGGTTGCTGGCACAGCAGGCATTTCAATGTTTGTCATCAGCCGATGTGGTGGTCGCCGATTTGATTCAAGAACGTCTGGATGTGGCAAGCAGGCTGGGCGCTAAACGGGTCATCAATTCCCGTCAGGAAGATTTTCTAAGCGAAGTGCTGCGTCTGACTGATGGCGAAGGAGCCGACGTTTTCGTGGATGCCGTAGGCACCAATTTATCAAAACAACAATCTCTGCTCGCGACTCGTCCTGGCGGGATTACGGTTTGGCTAGGCACACACGAAAACACCATCACTATTGATTCGCAAGAGATTACGCTGGCGGAAAGAAGAGTGCAGGGGAGTTATGCGGCCTCTCTGGATGAACTCAAGGTAGCTGTTGAGTTGCTGGCAAGCCGACAGGTTGATGGTCTGAGTTGGATTAAGAAGTTTGCGCTGACCGAAGGAGTGGAAGCTTTTCAACGCATGATGGTGGCGAAGGGAGACGACATCAAAGCCGTCTTGCTGCCAAGCTTATCTTGAAGCACTCAATCATAGTACGTACGCAAGCCATGTATAGTAGACTGTCTAGTCTGCTGTAGAATATTGATTCGCAACCTCCGGCAAGAACCGAAATGCTTGATTACCAAATCTTCCCGCAGGGTAAACAACCCGCGGTACATCGCTTTGAATAAAACACCTATGAGTAATAACAGACAAATGCCGCAAGAATTTGTAATGCCCAGTTTGCGCCTGGATGGTCGCGTGGCGCTCATCACAGGTGGTGGTCGTGGCTTAGGTCTAGGCATGGCGTTAGCCCTGGCTCACGCCGGAGCCGACATCGCTTTAGCCGCGCGCACCAAGCCTGAACTGGAAGAAGCCGCCGAGCTGGTTCAACAAATAGGTCGGCAATCACTCATCTTGCCTACAGACGTGAGCGATGTCAGCGCCGTTCGGGCAATGGTCAATCGGGCCGCCGATCACTTTGGGCGGCTCGATATTTTGGTAAACGCCGCGGGTATCAACAACCGCCAACCGGTTGATCATTTCACCGAAGCAGATTGGGATCAACTGATGGCGATCAACTTGAAGGGAGCCTTTTTCGCCAGTCAGGAGGCGGCGCGCTGTATGCGCCAGCAGGGGAAAGGCAAGATCATCAATGTTGGCTCTGTCGCCTTCGAGATCATCGTTCCTAACGTCGCGCTCTACGCCATCAGCAAAGGCGGTATGCGACAAATGACGCGCGCCCTGGCCGTCGAGTTGGCGGGCGATAACATACATGTGAATGCGATTGCGCCCGGACGTTTTTGGACGAAGATGACTGATGCGGTCTTTTCTAACGATAGCCTTTACGAGAGCGCCGTCAGTCCCATTCCCCTGGCGCGGCCCGGCACAGCTTCCGATCTGGCAGGAGCAACCATTCTTTTAGCATCGGATGCCAGCAATTACATCACCGGGCAGACGATTGTTGTAGATGGCGGCTGGCTGGTCAATGGTAGCGTGAAAGCATAGGGTGAAAGCTCGCCAGGAATCGGCCAAGTGTGGCGGCAATTTTCACCTCAAAGCAGGGTTCTGACATCCGAACCAGCGATATGAACTTGATTTTGTTATCGGTAACAAGTAGTCTTTTTAGCGATAATATTATAATCGGACACTTTTTGAAAAAATATAAATTGCCACGTGCTTTAGCGCGTGGAACGGTAGATCTTGAAATATCCGGCTTTAGCCTAATGTAAAAAGAACTTCCGAATCAGTTTTAGCTAAAGCTATTTTGACTGGTTTTTTTCTCTTGGGCTAAAGCCTTGCAATTATTGCATTGCCTGTCCACGAGCTAAAGCACGTGGCAACTGATAAACAAACTGTCCGAAGTTATTGATAAAAAATCTGACACAAAATGATGATCGCTACTCATCATCGTTGAACGCTTGTTTTGAGGATATCGTAAATGCTCAGAGTTATAATTTCTCTCTGTTTGGTTTTCTGCCTTGCCGCTACGTTTGGTGTGCAGGAGTCCAGCGCTGCGCGAAAATCTATCACCCTTACAGTCGCCGCCGGTTCCTTTGATCGGCGCGAGACCGTGGTCTCTTTCAATCTGCCCACAGAACTGAGTGCAACCTCTTACCGTCTGCGCGATCAATCAGGCGGCGCGCTCGCTTTGCAAATAGACGCCACGCGTCAAGCCACTTTTGTGCTGCCGGAATTGAAAGCCAAGACCACGAGAACCTATCGCCTGGAAGCCTTGAAAGCCAAACCTGGCGCTGCTGCCAGTGGCCTAGAACTGGCGCGCGAGGGCAACAAACTCGCCATCAAAGCGGCTGGACATCCGGTGCTGGGCTATCAGGCTGAGGGCGAGTTGCCGCGCCCTGACATCAAGCCGATTTTTCGCCGTGGCGGGTATATCCATACGGTCTATACGCCTTCCGGTCGCATCATCACGGATGACTATCCGGCAAAACATCTCCATCATCACGGCGTCTGGTTCGCCTGGACGAAGACGGAATTTGAAAGCCGTCGTCCGGATTTCTGGAACATGGGCGACGGCACAGGTACTGTTGAATTTGTCTCTTTGGATAAAACCTGGAGCGGTCAAATTCACGCAGGATTCAAAGCGCACAATCGCTTCGTGGATTTGAAAGCACCGCAACCGAAAACGGTGTTGAATGAAGAGTGGCAGGTTACTGTTTACGCGGGAGGGAAAGGTCCGAAGCCTTATTCGATGTTTGATCTGATTTCCATACAAGAGTGCGCCACCTCCAGTCCGCTAGTTCTGCCAGAGTATCATTATGGCGGCATTGGATTTCGAGGACGCGGCGAGTGGGACGGCAAAGAGAATGCGAACTTTTTGACTTCGGAAGGCATGGATCGCTCGAATGGTCACGCGACGCGGGCGCGCTGGTGTCATATCGGCGGCAAAATTGATGGGCAGCTTGCAGGGATTGCCATACTTGGTCATCCCGACAATTTCCGCGCCCCACAGCCCATGCGCATTCACCCGACGGAGCCGTTCTTTTGTTTCGCGCCTTCGCAATTGGGACAATGGGAGATTGCTCCGGGTAAGCCGTATGTCTCGCGCTACCGCTTTATCGTTTCTGATGGCGCGCCGGACAAGGTGGAGTTGGAACGTCTCTGGAATGATTATGCCAATCCGCCGCAGGTTACAATCAGTGTGCGATAAGCCGCATTGCGTGAGAATTAATATGAGCGGTCAACCGTTTTTACATCGCGGAGGCGAGCGCGATGTGAAAGCTTTTCAGCGCCATTTCCAACAGCAACGACTTACAGTGGCTGGCGATAAAGAGAGCGTTACACAGGGCAATTCGCCGCTCGCTCAAGCGCTGGTTTTCACACGTACGAAGATTGGCAATCGCCAGGCGATCGGGTTGATGAGTTTATTGATTGCCTTAGTGATTGGCGGGATGCCGATTGATTTATCGGCTAGCCAGTCGCAGAGTGTAAAGTATCAGGAAGCGCGGCGACTGATGTGGACAAAGTTCGAGATTGTCGCCTATGGCACACAGCGCGCCCGTTTGGTCGAAGCCGCCAATGCAGCCTTTGAGGAGATTGAGCGGCTGGATCGCCAGATGAGCAATTATTCTGAAGACAGCGAACTCACCTATATCAACCGCAATGCAGCGCGCCAGGAGGTGATTGTTGAAAAGGAATTGTTTGAGCTATTGAAACTGGCGCTCGATTACAGTCGAACCACCGACGGCACATTTGATATTACCGTAGGACCCTTGATGAAGGCTTGGGGATTTTTCAAAGGTCAGGGACGTTTGCCTGAGCCGAATGAATTGAAATCGGTGATGGCAAAAACCGGTTACTCGCACGTCACGCTTAAGGAGTCAGCGCGCACCATCCGTTTTGACCGTGAGGGAGTCGAACTTGATCTGGGCGGCATTGCCAAAGGGTACGCAGTGGATAAAGCGGCAGAGATTCTGCGCGAAAGCGGCGTGACTTCGGCTCTCATTACTTGTGGGAGTTCGATATACGCCATCGGCACGCCGCCGAATCAGCCGTTCTGGCGGGTGGATGTCAATAACCCTCTTGATCCTGCAAATCGTGTGACGAGCATTGAATTGAAAGACAATGCGCTCTCCACCTCCGGCTGTTACGAGAAGATATTTACGCTTGATGGGAAAACTTATTGCCACATCATGGATCCGCGAACCGGCTATCCGATTCAGGAAGCTTTGAGTGCTACGGTGATTATGCCGAACGGCGTGGACGCAGAGGTTTATTCGAAAGTCTTTATGGTGCAAGGATTTGCAAAGGCAAAGGATTTTGTGAAACGGAGCAAAGAGATACGCGCAATTGTCTGCTTTCGCCAAAAAGACGGGACAGTGGGGACTGCCAGATTGAATTTTTAACGAGGACATTATGAAGCAAAGTAAAGTGAAATTATCGAGACGCAATTTTCTGGAGACGACAACGCTTGGTGCCGCCGCCTTGATGCTGAGTTCTTCAACGGCACAGGTTTTCGCAGCGGGGCGCGGCGCAAATGATCGAATCCTTGTTGGTGTTGTAGGAGCAGGGTCGCAAGGCAGCGGCCTCATTCGCAGTCTCGCCACGGTGCCAAACACCAGAATCACCGCTGTATGTGACATCTTCGAGCCGAATTTGAAAAAGGCGGTTAGTCTGGCAGGCAGTGACCCGAAGAGCTTTACCGATTACCGAAAGATGATCGAGAGTAAAGAGTTGGACGCGGTGGTGATTGCCACGCCGCTTCATCTCCATTCAGAGATGGCGCTGACGGCGCTTGATGCAGGCAAGCATGTGTTTGTCGAAAAGACCATGGCGTATTCGGTGGCGCAGTGCGATCAAATCGTGAAGGCCGCCAAAGCGCAGGCAAAGCTGGTTGTGCAGGTCGGGCATCAGCATCGTTTTGATCCGGTGATTCACAAAGTGGTGGATATGGCGCGGGGCGGCGCTTTGGGAAAGGTCACCCATATACGTTGCAACTGGCATCGCAATGGCGATTGGCGGCGACCGGTTCCAACGCTCAACTTCGACCCGCGTCCCTGGGGCTATCCTGACCTGGAACACCTCATCAATTGGCGAATGTACAAGAAATATTCTCAGGGACTGATGGCAGAACTGGGGTCGCATATGATGGAGATCGTCAATCTCATTTATGGCTCTATTCCTGCGTCTGTGGCGGGAATGGGAGGCATTGATTACTGGAAAGATGGTCGCGAGACTTACGACAACGTGTCTGTCGTTTACACCTATCCTGGCGGTCAAAAAGCCACCTTCAGTTCGCTGACCACGAATTCCCATGATGGAGAAAAAATAGTCATTATGGGAACCGAAGGAACCATTGAGATGGGTTGGAATCAGGCGCTCTATTTCCGCGAGAAGGAAGCCGCCCAAATGGTCAAAGCCGATGGCGCAACAGTCATTACTTCTACCGGCGAGACCATGAAGGCGTCCCAGCAGAGTCAGGCAAATGGCACCAATGTTGAAACACCAAGCAGAGGCAGAAAGAGCGCCGTCTTTCTGGAACTGGAATCCTTCGTATCCTGCATTCGCGAGGGCAAGAAACCCATCGTTGACGTTTCAGTAGGGCGCAACGCGGCTGCGTCCGTGCTGCTTGCCAACAAGGCAATGGAGGAGGGACGAGTTGTTAAATTTTAAGGTCACACAAATCGCAAAAATGCGCCTGGCATTATCGCTGGTTTTGACCTTAGCGAGCCTGGCGGTTCTGTTGGTAAGACCTTCGCTGTCTATGACACCACAAGGAAACAAGTCTATGCCTGAGGTGAAGCTCATGACGCTCGATCCGGGTCATTTCCACGCGGCGCTCGTGCAGAAGCGTATGTATCCAGGCGTCTCAAAGCGCGTAGATGTTTATGCGCCGCTGGGGTTTGATTTGACTGAACATCTCAATCGCATTGCGCGCTTCAATCTGCGCCCGCAAGATCCGACGAACTGGGAGATGGAGATTCATACGGGAGCCGATTTCTTTGAGCGCATGTTGAAAGAGCATCCGGGAAATACAGTGGTACTTTCTGGCCGCAATCGAAGCAAGATTGACCGTATCAAAGCCTGTGTTGACGGTGGACTCAATGTGCTGGCAGACAAGCCTTGGGTCATCACATCGGCTGATCTGACAAAGCTTGAG
>JANMSG010000055.1:0-18839 GCA_031389065.1 Acidobacteriota bacterium
AATTGGATAAATCTTAAGCGGCTTTTTACTTTAGAACACAGGCTTCAACTTTGCTGAGGCGGCGAACCCAGCGGCGGTCAATTTTGTGCGAACTTATCAGTGGTAGTCATGCCCTGCGTAACGATAGTCGGTCTGTTGTGCTGTAGCTTTGGCAATGATCTCCACAACTTCTTAACAACGGTCCTACATCCATCTCTACATTCACTCACGTAGCGATTGCCTGCTTTCAAAACCCAATCGGCAACCATCAACATCTTGAGACTATTATTTCAATGCATATGAGTAGAGCGTCCAATTCAGTACTACGATGGCAGGCATACTATCATGATTGATGCTTGTCCACAACAAGATATTTTATCCGCTGTTGCTGCCCTTTCATTCATCTCCATAAATTATCGAACCGATCTCTGAAAGCCGACGTTATAAGTACCGACCAGCCAGTCAAATCATAAAATGATCAATATTTATAAGGGTTTTACAAGATTTTGAAAACTTTAACATAGTTTTCAACTGCTCTATTTGTCTTGTTCGACTCGGTTGCTTCGCCCCAGGAGAAAGTCGTATGTCTTATTCTGAATTCATCCGCGTTTTGCTCGTCAGTAACGACCTTGCGGCGCGACAAAGATTGCGCAAACTCATGGACACGCAGCCTGAAATGAAAATTATCGGGGAATGCACCAACGGTATAGGAGTCGTGACACTGATTAAAGAGCAACCGATTGATTTGATGGTTCTGGATATAGAGATGCCGGAAGCCAATGGTTTTGCGGCGCTCGAAATCATCCCACAAGAGCAACTGCCTTATGTGATATTCATCACGACTCACGAGCGCTATGCCGTTCGAGCCTTTGAATTCAATGCCGTTGATTTTTTGCTGAAGCCTTTCGACAGCGGGCGTTTTGAAAAGGCTTTGGCGCGCGCCAGAAAACAGATACTTCATGAAGGAAGTCACACTCTTGACCGACAGATGTTCTTCATTTTAAGAGCCATCAAAGCGAGGCCGGAATATGCCGAGCGTTTCATCGTAAAAACCAATGGCCATATGTTTTTCATAAAGACCGACGACATAGACTGGATCGAAGCAGAAGGCAACTATGTGCGCTTGCATTCGGGCAAAGAGTCACATCTGTTGCGCGAAACCATCAGCGCTTTGGAGTCGCAACTCGACCCGAAAAAATTCATGCGCGTTCATCGCTCCACAATCGTCAATCTCGATCGCGTAAAAGAGTTGCAGAGTTGGTTTCACGGCGATTATCGAATCCTCATGCGAAGCGGCAAGGAGTTGATGCTATCACGCAGTTATCGCGACAGGCTCAGCGGACTTTTCGGCAGAGAGTTGTAAATCTTCTTGCGCAGAGTTGTAAATCTTTATGAATAGGTAGCGAACCATCACACGCATCAATCCAACCGTCACAAATTGATGCCCCCTCGTCACATACTTATCCCTTCCTTTCCGCGCTCGTTGTAAGCTAGCCGCATCAACAACGTCGCGTTTTGCTCGACGCGAAAATTTTTCATACTGGTTCCTACTTGGGGCGCTGAAAGTCAAAATTCAGCGCCCCAAATTTAGCGGCATAAGGAGTATGCGATGCGACGATTCCTTTATCTATTGAGTTTCACTCTCACAGTAATCATCCTTGTCTCAGCAACGGAGCAGGATTTGTCAGCGAAACCGAAAACCGTACCTACCCGAGCCATCGTTCCGTTCGATTTTTCTAGAATTAACAAAGAGATGACCGAAGAATTCAGGAAGGCATGGCGCATCGCCAAAGTCGGCACCAGCGACTATGAGGGTGTCGTCCTATTTTATCTGCTGCCCGATGGCAGCTATAAAGTCAAAGCCTTGAACCCAAGCAATGAGTTCAAGCAATTCACCTTCCTCTGGGATGAGCAGATCGTCGCTATCTTCCACACACACCCGCAGGGCGTTGACCCTAAACCTGCGTTAGAAGACATGAAGATCGCGGATAAGTATCAGGTGCTGATGTTTACACTTACAATACGCGGCATGTATGTCTATGACCCGGTCACCAGAAAGACCAGCACAGTAATGGTTGGTTTGGATTGGCTCGATGAATCGAAGTGGACCGATGAACTGGCATTGAAGATGGCAAATCTTTCGCCCTCCTTTTCATCGAAGCTTGCGCTCAACGGCTCAAGGTAAAACGGCTTCATCGAAGGTTAAAGTGCATCTCAAGGACGACCCAGTAAGGCACTGGTTGGCCAGCTTTCATAGCGGGTTTGAATATCAGCTGAAAAGCAGCCTTCTCTGCTTCCATATCCAATCCGTCAGGAAGACCTGAGACTATTTTCACCTCCTTGACTTTGCCATCTGCGCCAATCTGTAAGCGCATACGAACCGCGCCCTGTGTCTTGTTCTGACGTGCTTCTTTCGTGTAACCGGGACGCGGACGGTTCAAAGGTACAGGTTTGAGATCAACGCTTTGCGCGCTCCCGTCAGGATTGAGATAGGGCGCTGAGTCTTCTAACAAATTGGCAGCGCTGGTTTGAGAAGCAGAAGAGGTATTTCCTAGAGCTGTTGCATCGTAAACGACTTCGCCGCCGATGACGGTCATGACGCAACGAGCCTTTAAGATTTCCGGTTCAGGGATTTTCATGATGTCTGCCGACAGCACCGTCAAATCGGCGAGTTTGCCGACTTCGATAGAGCCTTTGATATTCTCTTCAAATGCGGCATTGGCAGCCCAGAGCGTAAACATTTTTAACGCTTGATCGCGCGTTACGGCTTGCTCAGGATGCCACCCCTCGCCGGTAAAGCCGCGCATATCCTTGCGCGAAACCGCCGCGTAAAATTCAATCATCGGCTCGCCCCTCTCGACAGGCGCATCTGACCCTCCGGCAATCTTGCCACCCAATTTAATGAAACTCTTCCACGCATACGCGCCTTCCAGTCGTTTCATCCCCAACCGGGATGGCGCAAAATGCAAATCGCCAATGGCATGCGAAGGTTGCATCGAAGGAATGATTCCTAACTTGGCGAAACGCGGGATGTCATCCGGGTGAACAATCTGCGCGTGTTCAATTCGCCAACGAGGGTCTTTGACTTTGCGCTGCGCCGCGGGGACTTCTTTGAAAGCTTTTTCGAACAAATCCAGAATCGTGCGATTGGCGCGGTCGCCTATCGCGTGCGTCTCGACTTGAATGCCGCTCTTTAAAGCTTCGATGAGCATCGGGTACAACTCTTCTTCTTTTACGGTAGAAAATCCGCTGGTGTCGTAATCGGAATATTTTTCGAGCAACCAGGCGCCCTTTGAACCAAGCGCGCCGTCCATCACGACTTTGATGGCGCGTAAATTGAAACGATTGTCGAACAAACCTATGCTTGCGCCTTCCTTGATCAATCGCGTAGCGTTGGCGTTGGGACCGTGAAGCGCTTTGTAGATTCGCAGTTTGATTTTGCCTTCACCATAAAGTTTTTTGTAAAGCTCAACATCTGTGTAGCTGCCGCCCGCGTCTTGAATCTGCGTCCAGCCCAATTCGATGCTGCGCTTGACACCTAAAATGATTGCCTGCTCGGCTTCGGCGCGACCTCCTGCGGGAACCTTTCTGCCGATGAGCGATTGCGCCGCGTCGACAAACATTCCGTCGGGTTCGCCCGTCTGTTTGTCTTTCATGATTTCGCCGCCGAAAGGGTTCGCGGTGTTTTTATCAACGCCAGCAACTTTGATGGCGGCGCTATTGGCGACTCCCGCATGACCGTCAGCGCGAGTCAAATAGACAGGATTATTCGGCGAGATTTTGTCCAGATCGTACCGCGTAGGAAAGGCCTGTGGCTTCCAGAACGTCTCAATCCAACCGCGCCCCGTAACCCAGGCACCGGGCTGCGATTTATCCACGCGCTCTTTGACTTTGGCTAAAAACTCTTCGAGTGTGTTGGTGCCTTCTAGATTCAGATTCATCTCGCGCGCGCCTACGCCCATCAGGTGATAATGCGAATCGGTTAGCCCCGGAACAACCGTGTTGCCTTTCAAATCAACAATCTTCGTGCCCGTGCCTTCGTAGGCTTTCACATTTTTATTCGAGCCGACGAAAATGATTTTGTCGCCTTTGACGGCTATGGCTTCGGCGCGTGCTTGTTTGTCGTTAACGGTGTAAATGTTGCCGTTTTTGAAGACTACATCTGCGGCTTCTTTGACAGAGTATGCTTCTGTCGTTTCCGCATTCGTGAAAGTCAAAGGCAGGCATATAAGAATTGCGATTAAAGCTATCGAAGTGATTCTCATTTTTCCCTCGGTTGATGTGACGACTACAAATTGTACTTGCCAGCATGAATTACCGAATCGGCAACGCGACGACGTGCGGCTATGGCTTTGATTGGCGCATTGTGAACGAGATTTTTAATTGCCGCCGCGCTCATTTCATTACCCGTTTCTATAGTCACTGCGCGACAAGCCTTTTCAATGCGCGAGGCGGCATCGCGTGCGTACAGACGCGCAATGTCTATCTGCACAGCGACATTCTCTTCGCCTTTGTCGGTGACCAGTCTTTGCGTTCTCAGCAGAGCGCTTTCCATCGCGTAAACGTCCATTACCATGTCGGAGATGAACCCTAAGGTTTCCTGCTCATCTCGCGCCTTGTCGCCGTAGGCTTCAGAGACGCTGCCAAGCGCCGCAAGCGTCATCGCCTTGGCGCTCGCCAACATCTTCATTTCGTCGTGGAAAACAATGTTCGCTTGCGTCAAAGCCATGGTGTCGGATTCAATGGCTTCGCCGGAGATGATGCGCTCTGCCACTTCCAGCAAATCAAGTTCGCCAGCCTTTGCGCGTTTCAATAATTGCGAAGCGATGACGATGCGATTGATTTCGCTGGTGCCTTCATAAATTCTTGCGATTCGCGCATCCCTGTAAGCGCGCTCCGCCGGATAGTCTTTCGAGTAGCCGTAACCGCCGAAAATCTGCACCTCTTCGTCAACCACATAATCAAGAGCTTCGCTCATCCAAACTTTGATAATCGAGCATTCGATGGCGAATTGCTCCAACACAAGTAGCACTTGTTGCGGGTCGTTTTTATCAACCTGATGGAGGGCGTCGTCTATTGCGCCGAGCGTGCGATAGAGCATGGATTCGCCAACGTAGGCGCGAATCGTCATCTCGGCAATCTTCTGTTTGATGAGTCCGAAATTGGCGATTGCCTGCCCGAATTGATGACGCTCTTTCGCATATTGAACGGATTGACCGAGGCAGAGTTTGATGGTGCCAACGCAGCGCGCGCCCAATTTCAAACGCCCAATGTTTAAAACATTGAAAGCGATTTTGTGACCGCGCCCGATTTCGCCCAGCACGTTTTCAACGGGGACCTTGCAGTCTTCCAACATCAAAGCGGTTGTCGATGAACCGTCAAGACCGAGTTTCTTTTCTTCGTGACCGCTGACGAATCCTTCGCCGCGTTCGACCAGAAACGCTGTAAATTTGTCGCCGTCAATCTTGGCAAAGACCGTGAAGAGGTCGGCGAAACCGCCGTTCGTTATCCACATCTTCTGCCCGTTGAGGATGTAATGTTTGCCATCTTCGGAAATCACCGCTTTGGTTCGCGCGGCGAGCGCATCTGAACCCGACTGCGGCTCGGTCAGCGCATAGGCGCCAATCCATTCGCCGGTTGCAAGCTTCGGCAGATATTTCTGCTTCTGTTCCTCTGTGCCAAAAAAGACAATCGGCAATGTGCCTATGTTGACGTGCGAACTCTGCGAACCGGCAAACGAGGCTTGCAAGGCAAACTGCTCGCCTACGAATGCCGAGCTGACTTTGTCGAGTCCGAGTCCGCCATAGGCTTCGGGTATGTCTATGCTCAGCAGTCCAAGCTCTCCTGCCATCTGCATCAACTGGCGGTGAACGGCGTAATCTTTGGCATAGATTCCATCTTCGCGGGGAATCACTTCTTTGCGGAGAAATTCCTCGGCAGTTGCCGCAAACATTCGTTGTTCTTCGTTGATGTCTTCGGGCGTGAAGACTTCTGCGGGTGTGCGGTCTTCGATTAAAAAGCTGCCGCCTTTGATTGCGTTTTTAGCCGTGCTGGTCATTACGATGTCTCCGTTTTTATAGACTTCTAAGGTAGCGCTTTAGCGTATCTCAACTGTGGGCTTTACGTCCACCGCTCGGAATATGATTTGCAGATTGAAAATTGCAAATTGCTTCTAACGATTTGCACAGCTTTGCTTCACCCAGATCGCTACGGTTTTCTGGCAATAAACTCATGCTTGCGCGTTCCCTGCAAGGTTGAAAAAAAATCAGCCGCGAAGGCTTCGCTTGTGCAATCGGCGTAGTGCTAAAATCATCCAAGCAATGAAAACTAATTCTAAGGACAAACGGATGCGAAAAAAAATATTCTCAACAGCCGCAATGATAAGCCTCATGATTTTTTATTCGGCTTGCTCTGATCCCAAGATGCCCGGTTCGTGGATCATTTTGGACACAGGGACGCCGGACGCTTTCTACACAGTCAACTTCGTCAATGACAAAGTAGGTTTTATAAACGCTTCGACAGATCGTAACTATGTGCCGCTTGGCGTTGATGCCAGTGTCAACGCCAATCAAAGCGCGAATTCAAATGCCAACAATAACAGCGGGCAGAAAAAGGAAAACGCCAACATCAATACTACCGGCAAGAAAAAAGTTGACCCGCTCAAATCCAACGACGGCTTTGAGGTTTTGCAAACCACCGATGGCGGCGATAGTTGGAATCAATTGCCTGAACAATTCAAATACAGAATTCGCTCCGTGTGGTTCGTAGATCCGCAAAACGGCTGGGCGTTGACGATTGACAGAGACCTCCTCAGAACCACGGATGGCGCGAGAACCTGGACGACGCAACGCAAAGCGGGCAAGATCAAACTCAAATTGACAGCCAATCGCCGCACCCCTGAAATCGAGCAACCGGAGCAGATTGACCGTGTACATTTCGTTGACGTAAATTACGGCTGGGCTTGGGGCGGAGGTCGCAAAGACGAGTACACCCAACAACCGGGCATCTTCCTTACGACGGTTGATGGGGGTCAAAATTGGAACGAAATCAAATATCCGTTCGAGCAAAATATCTGGAATATGTTTTTCTTAGACGCCCAACGCGCTTGGGCTAACACTTCTGAAGGTGGGTTTTACAAGACATCGGATGGTGGCGTGACGTGGACGAAGTACCAGACGAAAACCCCTGAATTGACATTCGATTCGATTTTCTTTGTTGACGAAAACAATGGCTGGGTGGCGGGTCACAGCGGAAAAATGGCAAAGACTTCCGATGGCGGCAGAACCTGGAAAAAGATGGTTTATGTAAAAGACGAATACAAGATGCGCGACCTGTTTTTCCACGACAAAGATCAAGGCTATGCGGTTGGCGATAAAGGCGCAATCCTGTACACGTCAGATGGTGGCGAATCCTGGGCAGTGGTTACACCCGCCGGACCCGTCGAATTGCGAGACCTGTTTTTCATCAACAAGAACACAGGTTGGGCTGTAGGTTTAGATGGCGCTATCCTAAGACATGAATAAATAATCGTCTGGAGTCTGGAGTCGAGAGTCTTATATCTATATGACTCCAGACTTATAAGACAACCAAGTTGCCTTCAAGAATCACTAATAACAGATGCTGAGGAAAATATGATTGCAAGCTTTCGATCAGGCAATCGTTCTAAGATTGTCCCAGTTGATTGAAACCACGGCAGCCGGTAAACCGTAAAATTAAAAAGAAACGTCAGGGCATATACTTGACACTCGAAAGAGGGCAAGGGAAAATAAAGATGCACTGGTGTTTGAGTAAAACAGAGCAGGAATAAAGTAGTAGGGTAAGCCCTGTAAACCTTGAGCCATGAAATAAAATCTCCCTTTGAGAGATTAGGCTTCAGGGAGGAAAAAAAGGATATGCAAAATAAAGCATTGTTTTCCGACGCTTTCATCAACCAACCATCGTTGGTTATGCGTCTTGGTATGGAGTTCGCAGAAGCCAGCCGCGAATTTCGTGAAAATCCGTCTGAGTATGTTAAAACCGCAATCAAAGGCGACGGCATAGGTGGTCGCCGCCGTAGAATGCATTTGATGTATGGGCTGGCAGTCGCTCTATTGGTTTTTTCATCCGCTTTCATAACCATCCTTGTGCTTTACACGGTTGCACACGCGGAAAAACCCGCACCAGAGATCGTTGAAAGTATTCCTCTGGTTGATATCAACGATTTCCAGCAACAGGAAGTTGAAGCGCCAAAGGCAAAAGAGAAAGCTGGCGGCGGCGGTGGCGGCGGTCGCAAAACTCCCACACCTCCTTCAAAAGGTCAACTGCCGCAGTTTTCCTTGAAGCCGCCAATCATCGCGCCAAGACCTGAGCAAACCCTCAGGCCTCCCGCCTTACCTGTGCAAGAGACGGTACAGGTTGATCCGCGTCTGCAACCGAAACGCGACGATTTAGCGCCCACAGGTTTGCCCACAGGTGTACTTGGTCCGCCATCGGCAGGTCCCGGTGAAGGCGGTGGTATGGGCACGGGTAAAAATGGCGGTATGGGTTCAGGCGATGGCACGGGTGTCGGTCCTGGCAGAGGTTTTAACACAGGCGGCGGCGACCCGCGACTCGGTGGCGGCGATTTGAATCCGGACGGTTCCGCAAAGAGCGTTGATTCAAGACCACAGGCATTGAATAGACCACGCCCCAATTACACGGAAGAAGCTCGCAAGAACAAGATTCAAGGCGTCGTCAGAGTTCGCGCCTTGATTGGCGCCGATGGCGGGGTCAAACAGGTCAGAGTCTCGAGCGGCTTGTCAGACGGTTTGAACGAGGAAGCGATATTGGCGGTTAAGCAGATGCGCTTCAAACCGGCGACCAAGAACGGTCAGCCTGTCGCTTACTGGGTAAACCTTGAAATAGAGTTCAACCTCAGATAGCAAATATTTGGTTGATCAAACAATTCAATTGACGAGCGCCGCGATTCGAGGTTTCATAAGTGAAGCTTCCAATCGCGGCGTTCAGTTTGGTAAATATTTCAGGCTCTCCTCAACATGGCTACAGTAACAACAAGCGAATTTGTCAAAGCGCGTGAATATGTTGCCTCCTTCTCAATGATTGAGCAGAAAGGCATCGTTGCGCGACTTGTTGAAGAAAGTTCGCTTGCTGTCAGCGATTTCACACGCGACCCGCGCGGCTTCATCCGCGAAATCTTTTCCGACGAAGCCAAAGATGCACAACGCAGCAAACGCATTCGCGCAGGCTTGGCACTCGGTTTGGCATTTCAGGTTGTTGTAATTACAGCGATTGCCATTGCTGGCTGGCGTCATGCGACAGCAATCACCCAATCTGAAAAGCCTGAGTATGAGGTGAAATGGGTTGATCCCAAACCACCTAAATCGACAACTGAAAATCTCAAAGATTCACCTACAAACGGCGACTCTCCGTCAAATACATCTAAACCGCCGAAAGGCAACGTAGACGCTGGCAGCAGCAGCGGCGGCAGTGGGAATAATAACCCTTTACCTCCAACAAAAGGCGTTATCCCAAGACTTCCCAATCCTGCAGTAATTCCACTAACTACGCCAAGTTCGCCAAATCCCGCTCTTCCTGTGCCTGTAGGCATTGAAGGGCTTCCAACTCCTCCGCCTCCAACTAATGCACAGATTGGTGTGTCAACTGGAACTCCGAACACCAATTCACCAGGACCTGGAATAGGCGGCAACATCGGCACTGGCAAAGGGACTGGCGCAGGTGATAACACAGGACCAGGCGGTGGAAACAATCCGAACGGCGGCACAGGCGGTGGAGAAAAAGTTGGCACTCCAGGTTCCCCGAATGGCTCGATTACACCGACAGGAGCGATTGATTATGCCCCGTTTTCAAGAATGCCGGATACTACTGGAATTATCTGGATTCGCAGAGTAAAACCGATCATCACACCTGAAGCGCAAGCGGATAAAGTTCACGGCTATGTTTTATTGGAAGCTACTTTCAACGCAGATGGCACAATCACAGACATTATCGTTCGACAACCTCTTCATTCGATGAATGATGATTCGATGAACGAGGCAGCAAAAGAAGCTTTACAGAAAGCCAAGTTCCGCCCCGCTACGATAAAAGGCGTTCCGGTCACGCTACGCCGAGTGCTTATCAGAGTCAACGTCAATCTTAACTGAAAACAGGCTCGCACCCTTGCACAATCACAATTCTTTTTTCAGCTTTTCAGATGTGGATTTAATTTGATAGATGGCTTGCCCGATGTTTGCTAAAGGCTTCATCTCCAGCATAATCATGTAGCCGTTTTCCAGTTCGTAGACTAAAAAGCTCGCGCCCTCATAAGCAATCAACATGGTGCCCTTCGTGGTTAACTCCACTCGTCGGATGACATCTCTGCATAATCGAGCCGTCAAAGCGATGTACGCAGCTCTGAGTTTGAGAAGATCCACATCACTTTTGGAAAACCACTGAACCGCCTCGCCATCGGCTTCCAGAAAAATCGCACCTTCGGCTCCGTCAACATGTTCAACCAATTCTTTGAGTATAGCTGTGAAAGGCAAGCGCACCTCTTTTCCATTTATTCAATATGTGGGCTCAATATATCCGTCTCATTATAAATTACGCTTCAAGATTACCGAAACACATTTCGACAGACGTTACGTTCACATTGCCGCGCCAAAAAAATGAGGCGAAGCTTTCGCGGCTACCGTTGAGAAGAGCCGCAAAGCGCTTCGCCTTTGACGTTGAAGGTTCGAGAAACCTCGCGTTATGCGAAAGATACCGTGAGGTCGCGCCCGAAATTGAATTGCGGACGCCGCCGTTGCTTGAGCGCTTTGGTTCCGGTCTGCGATAGCGAGGTGACCAGGATGGGCATCGCTATGGTTGGGTCACACAACACGGTTACCGTTTTCGCATCTTTGGCTACCCGTCCCCAGGTCTGCGCTTCTTCAAAAGTGCGACCCGCGTTGACGCTGCTTTCTGGTAAATCAAGCCCGATTTGGATGCCGTACTTGTGACCGCGAACCGATTGCTTGACGATAGAAGCTGTCACTTCCGCTTGATGCAGGAAACTTTTCGGCGGGCCGCCGCCAAACAAGACAACCGAAGTGTTTACTGAGCGCGACACGATTTGCGAAGCCTCAACCATGTCCTGGATGATGTCAAACTGGAAAGGATTTTTGCGATTGATGCGCGAGGTGGCAATGCCTACGACGATTGCCGAATCGGATATGCCGGGACAGAAAATGGGCACTTTCGATTTGTAAGCCGAAGTCAAAATGCCGTCTTCCGTAGCAATTTCTGAAAGCTCACGACCCAAGAGGTGCAAGAACTCACGCGTTGAATAAGGGCGCATATGATCAACTGTATTTGCGAAATTGCCTACCCACTCGTCCGCTTCTCTGTATTCGTATTCACTGGCGAGCGTATCGTAGAATCGTCCTACCTGTGCTTCTTGAAGTTCTGCGTCGCTCATGTCGTGCGAAGCTTGATAATGATAACGCCCCAAAGTTTCGTGCAGATCGTGGAAGAGATTTTCGCCGCTCGACACCACGACATCAACGTAATGATTCTTGATTAAGTAAGAAATCAGCCGTCGCATCCCTGCGGCAATCAAAGCGCCGGATAGCCCTAGAAAAATTGTGCCGTTGTCTGACAGCATATCAATCCACAGATTGTGCGCGTCCGCCAAAGCGCGCCCTTGAAAGCCCGCGCCTTCCATCTTTTGCAGAATTCCTGAAACCGAACGATCACGGTCTATTTGCACAGGACGTGTTGGATTGGTTAAAAATTTTGCGCTCTTTTGTCTTCTCATCATAAGCGTTTCCTCTTTAGGTTGCAGGTTGTAGATTTCAGGTTAAAGCGAAGAAAGAGGTTTCATGTCACCTGTCACCTGTTGCCTGTTACCTATTCAAGATAAGTATATCGGTTGATATCGCTCTCGTATTGTTTTACGAGATCGTCAGCAACCTCCTGAGTTATTTGTCCGCCTGTCACGCGCTCTTTGGTCATTCTTCGAAAGCTCTCAAAGACCTGATTTTTGTCATAACGCGCAAACGCAATCATGTCGCGTATGCGATGACCTTGCACGGTTTTCTTGATGTGATAGCGACCATCTTTATCTATTACCACGTGCGCTTCATTGGGCTGCCCGAATAAATTATGATAGCTGCCCATCACTTCCTGATATGCACCAACTAGAAATATCGCTATGTAGTAAGGCTCGCCTGTGAACGGATGAAGTTCCAATACCTCTTTCACATCTTTCAAGTCAACGAATTTGTCTATGTGACCATCGGAATCGCAGGTGATGTCAACGAACGTAGCGTAATCGGTAGGTTGTTCGTTTAAGCGATGAATCGGCATAATCGGAAAGAGTTGGTCAATCGCCCAATGATCCGGCACCGAACGGAAGACTGAAAAGTTGCAGAGGTATTTCGACGCCAGAATCTTTTTCAAATCGTCAAATTCTTCCTCTTGAATCTTTGCGCCTTGCGCGAATTTGGAAGCGCGGGAACAGACTTCCCAAAACAAGACTTCGCCTTTGGCGCGGTCCTCCAGGCTGATCAAGCCCAGATTAAATTGCGTGTGCAACTCGTCTTTGTGATCGAGGGCGTCGTGATAATACTCGCGATAGTTCTTTGAGTTGATGTAGTCGTAGAGTTCTTTCAGTTCAAAGATAACTTGTGGTTCATCTTCGGAAACGGCGACTTCCGGTTGGTCGTCAGCAAAGGTTTCGATTTCGTCGCGTATCGAAGTGACAAAGACCGCGTGATAGGCAGACATCACGCGCCCGCTTTCCGTAACCAGATTCGGTTCGGGCACATTTTCGTCTTCGCAGACCGATTTAATTGTATAGACCACATCGTTGGCGAATTCTTCGGTGGTGTAATTGACGGACGATTCAAAGGTAGTTTTCGAGCCGTCATAATCAACCCCCATGCCGCCACCGATGTCCAGAAACTCAACATCAACGTGCATCTGGCGAATCTTTGAATAGACGCGCGCGGCTTCTTTCATAGCGTTTTTGACGCGCTTGATGTCGGTGATTTGCGAACCGATATGAAAGTGCAAAAGCTTGAGCGAATCAATCATGTCGCTCTCGCGCAAAAGCCTTATGCACTCCAGCATTTCCGAAGGCGTGAGCCCGAACTTGGCAGATTCGCCGCCCGACGAAGCCCATTTGCCAGAGCCTTTCGAGTAGAGTTTGGCGCGCAGCCCAACCATAGGCTTGACGTTGGTCTCTTGGGCGCGGCGCACAATCATCTTTAATTCGTTGAGTTTTTCGACAACGATGACGACGCGCTTACCTAATTGGGTTCCCATCAACGCCAGATTGATGAAGGATTCATCCTTAAAGCCGTTGCAGATGAACAAAGATTCGGGCGTTTGATCGAGCGAAAGCGCGGCATAGAGTTCGGCTTTCGAGCCACATTCAACGCCAAAATTGTATTTGCCGCCTTCGCGCAAAAACTCTTCAATGACTTCGCGGCGCGGATTGACCTTCATGGGGAAAACCGGGTAATGCCCGCCCGTGTAATTGAATTCGCGCGTCGCGTCGCTGAAAGCGCGATGTAGTTTTTTTAGTTGATTGGTGAGTATTTGCGGAAAACGTAAAAGAATCGGAAGTTGTAGCTTGCGATTTTCTATGAGGTCGTCAATCAGTTCTTTAACATCTACAGCGCGTGGATCGCCCTCCGCAGGGCGGACAGCCAGGTGTCCTTTTCGGTTTACCTCAAAGTATCCGGCTCCCCAATTCTCCACACCGTAGGTCTGTATGACCTCGTCTAGTGTGTTATTCCTCATCTAATTCCTTCCCTGCTGGATATGGCAACAGCTAATCAAAAGGGCTTTTTGCAAGCCAATGAATGTAGCAGATTCACTAACGCAAAGTCAAAAAATTTTTCATGAACAAAATCCCAAAACCGTTAGCAGTATTGAATGATTTGTTATAGAATTCGCCCGCTATTACCCGGCTGCACCCTCACCCCTTGCTCTTGGGAGATAGCAGTTGTGCTCCACCAGCAGAACTTTTATCAATCAATTTTGTTTTTGCGGAAGATAGCTTCCAGGGAAAGCTTAAATCATAGGAGGAAATGAAAGCGATGAAGCATTCTACTTTATTCATCCTCGTTCTGGCTCTTGCCCTGTTTGTAGGCGGCACGAGCGCGATGATGCAACCAGACAAAAAGCAACTACTACAAGAAAATGCGGTTGAATCTACACAGGCAGTGTTTGATGCAATTCCGCAAAGCTACACCAACGAAACTTCGCGTCACAAACTCATGATCGGCGCAGACGAGACACAAGTTTATTCGGAATTGCTGAGTAAAAACGCGATTATTGATGAAATCAATTACGGCAGTTTCAAAGTTGTCGTGGTTGACGAGCAAGCGCTCGGAGGCCGCGCGGCTCTGCAATCACTGGCTACGGCTGTGCGCGATGACCAAAATTTAATCGCCCTCAATGGCTACATTTTGGACACTACCAACCCGGAAGCAACCTTTGGTCAACTGCCCGCAGACCTCAGACAAACCGATATGACAGAGGGCCTTGCTCGAGGCCTCCAACCTCGTGGCGGTCTTTATCTGGTTCAGTTCGCCGGCCCGATTCAAGACGGTTGGCTTGACGCGTTGAAAAACTCTGGCGCAGAAATTGTCTCTTATATGCCCTCAAACGCTTACGTGGTGCGTGCAAGTTCTGGCGCAGCGTCAGCCCTTCTCTTGCTCAAACAAAACAGCTTCGTGCAATTTGTCGGCGATTACGAGCCTGCTTATCGCATCTCGCCCGAACTGAGAGAGGCGCGCATCAAAGATGGCGCATCTTTTGTTGACCTCACCGTGCAGGTGATAGAGGGCCCCAATGCGAAGCCAACCATGGATAAAATTGCCTCGCTTGCCAGTGATGGCATTCAATCGCATCAAGTCATGAATTATCACAACATAGAGTTGCGAGTCCAAGCTTCAAGGATCACGGAAATCGCCTTTTATGAGGATGTATTTGCCGTTGAAAGTCGCGGACAACGTCGCAGATTTGACGAAGCGCAAGGACAAATTTCGGCTGGCAACCTTACGGGCAACTCGCCGTCAGGTCCAGGCTATTTGACCTGGCTGGCTGGCAAAAACTTCAACAGTTCGCAATTCAGTTCTTTCTCCGTAAACGTCGTTGACGATGCAACATCGCTGACAGGACACCCGGATTTTGCGAACAGCCGCATAGCGTTCACCAGCAACCCGACCAATCAAACAGGCGCGCAAGGCGGACACGGCTTTCTCAACTCGCATATCATTGGTGGCATCAATAGCGGTACAGGTTCTGCCAATGAAGACGCGAACGGATTTAATTATGGCTTAGGCATTGCCCCGTGGGCGCGAGTCGGTGTCACGGCAATCTTCGGCAGCGGCTCGTCAACAAGCACGGCTTGGGAAAGCACTGCTTACGGTCAGAGCGCCAGAATCTCCTCGAACTCCTGGGGATTCCAAACGCAAACAGGCGCTCCGATACCCCTTTACAACACCAACGCTCAAGAGTATGACCGCATTGTGCGTGACGCACAGACCGCAGCAGGTTTGCAGCAACTATCTGTAGTCTTTGCTGCTGGCAACGATGGTTCAGGCGCAAATACCGTCAGCACACCTTCTACGGCTAAAAACGTCATCACTGTCGGCGCAAGCGAAAACGTGCGCCAAACGGGAACCGACGGTTGCGCTGTTGCGAACTCAGGCGCAGACAGCGCCAACGACATCATAGGATTTTCAAGTCGCGGTCCGGTCAATTCAGCGGGCGGCGATGGTCGCGTCAAACCGGACATCGTTGCACCCGGCACGCACATCGAAGCGGGCGTGCCGCAATCGAATTACAACGGCTCAAGCGTCTGTAATCAATACTGGCCTGCGGGTCAAACGCTCTACGGTTGGTCAAGCGGCACCTCGCATTCTTGCCCTGCGGTTGCGGGCGGCGCGGCGCTGGTTTATCAAAATTTCCTCAACAATAGTTTGCCTGCTCCTAGTCCGGCGATGGTCAAAGCCTTCTTGATGAACTCTGCGACTTATATGACGGGAACAGGGGCTAGCGGCAACCTCCCTTCCAACAGTCAAGGCATGGGTCGTATGGATTTGGGACGTGCGTTTGACGGCGCGGCAAGAGTTTTAGTTGACCAAACACAAACGCTGGGCGCAACCGGCAACACGCATACAGTGACAGGTTCGGTGGTTTCCTCTTCCCAACCTTTCCGCGTCACTTTGGCTTGGTCAGACGCGCCTGGTCCGACAACTGGCGCGCCCTGGGTCAACAACCTTGACTTGGAAGTAACCGTAGGCGGCATCACTTACAAAGGCAACGTATTCACAGGCGCAAATTCTGTCAGCGGTGGCACTGCCGATGGCAAAAATAATGTCGAGTCGGTATTCATTCCGGCAGGAACAACCGGCAGTTTCACCATCACTGTGCGAGCTACGAACATCGCAGGTGATGGCGTACCGGGCAACGCAGACACCACAGACCAGGACTTCGCGCTGGTTGTCTATAACGCTAACACAGGGGCACCAACTTCGCCGACGATTGGCGTAAGCCCGTCGAGCTTTAGCTTTACGGCAACCGCAGGTGGAGCCAATCCCGCCAATCAATCGCTCAACATCAGCAATACTGGTGGTGGCACGTTGAACTGGACGGCAAGCAGCAACCAAACCTGGTTGAGTGTCAGCCCGACTTCAGGAACCGCTCCGTCAACCACTACTGTGGCTGTGAACATCACAGGGCTAGCGGCTGGAACCTACAACGGCACCATCACGGTTAGCGCGACCGGCGCAACCAACACGCCTGTTTCCGTGCCTGTGACATTGACGGTGAATCCAACGGGCGGTTGTACAGGCGAGTTGATCGTCAACGGCGGATTTGAAACCGGAACTACGCCCTGGGTGCTAAGCGGCGCGATACGCAGCACAGGAGCTTTCCCGCATAGCGGCGTCGCCTACAGTATTCTTGGCGGCGGTAACAACAACAGCCATACGGAATATCAGCAAATTACCATTCCGGCTGGCTGCTCGAAGAACCTGTCGTTGTGGCTTAACTTTACGTCGAATGAAACGACGACGACGATCCAGTACGACAGAATTTTCATCGAAGTGCGTAATACATCAGGCACTTTGCTTGCGACGCTTGCCACATTCAGCAATTTGAACAAAGGCACGGCAGGTGTGTATGTGCTCAGAGGTCCTTACAGTCTGGCTGCATTCGCCGGACAAACGGTTCGCATACAACTGCGCGCCACAACCGACAGTTCACTGACGTCGACATTCAGAGTTGACGATGTAACGGTTCAATGATGAGGTGTTTTTGAAATGAAGCGTTTGTGAAAAACGCAACGCGTGTGATTGAATTATCCGCTGATGATGTTTCGGCATCGTCAGCGGATTTTTTTCAAGCTATATGATTCAACAAGGATGAAATGCTATGGTCGTTAATCAATCGCCCTCTAAAAATTTTCACCTTATTATTTTCTATACCCATTTCTACCTTGAACCAGAGCAGCCAGACGATAAAGTTAGCTACTTTGAAGACGAACGCGATTCTATACAAGAGTTCTCATCGTTTCCTTATCAAGTAGCGATTGGCACTCCGGGCAACACAGGAAAGTGTGATGTGGAAATTGAATTTTGTATGGAGATGCCTGAACTTGAAGATTCAGTCCAAGCCGTATCTTTTTCATTAACAATTGAAGAATCAGGAAGGTTATTTTTGCGAACTGCATTCGGCGGAGAAGAAGAGGAAGAAGAGAATAATAATTTCGCTATTCTACCGGGCAAATATGATGTACTCGCCCGATTCTTTCCAATGCAAGCTGAAAAGGAGGATGAAGAAGTAGGATTACGCGCTTGGCGTGTGGTTCTCAGCTTTTTGCCGTATGGAAGTGTAGGAGCAAATACTTTCAGACGTGAGTATGGAGAAATTCCCACAGACATTCTTTTACATAATACCGAGTAAAGACTATGAAAATACCAACCTTTCAAGATGTGTTGTTAGCGAGGCGGCAAATCAGCCCTTATCTTTCGCCCACGCCGATGCACTCGTATCCGGCAATTAACGAGTTGATCGGCGCTGAAGTCTTCATCAAGCACGAAAATTGTCAGCCGATCTGCGCTTTCAAAGTGCGTGGCGGCATTAACCTCATCTCGCAAATGAGCGAGGAAGAAAAAGCTCGCGGCGTGATATCCGCTTCAACTGGCAATCACGGGCAATCCGTAGCTTATGCAGCGCAGTTATTTGGCGTCACGGCGCGCATCGTCGTTCCCGAAAATGCCAATCCCGGCAAAGTCGCTTCGATGCGAGGGCGCGGCGCGGAGGTAATTTTTCACGGCGAAAAATTCGACGATGCGCGAGCGCATTGCGAAAGCCTGGCGCAAGAACACGGCTATCGCTACATCCATTCAGGCGACGAGCCTTTATTGATTGCGGGCGTTGCAACCTATGCGTTAGAGATGCTCGAAGACCAGCCCGATTTAGAAGCCATCCTTGTTCCCGTAGGCGGCGGCAGCGGGGTTGCAGGAACTTGCATAGCGGCGAAAGCCATTAATCCCGCAATACGAGTAATCGGCGCGCAATCGGAAGCCGCGCCCGCCGCTTACGAATCCTGGCAACAGAAACGCATCGTCGAACGCGCCAACCGCACCTTTGCCGAAGGGCTTGCTACCGCTGTTGGTTTCAACTTTCCGCAACAGATTATGTGGCAGATGCTCGATGATTTTGTGCTGGTGAGTGATGAAGAAATTCTGCAAGCCATGTACTGGATGGTAGAGCGAGCCCACACGCTTGCCGAAGGCGCTGGCGCTTCCGCACTCGCTGCCGCTTATCGAAGGCGCGAAGAACTCTCTGGCAAGAAAATCGGCATTGTCTGCTCAGGCGGC